>RHKR01000035.1:2066-13340 GCA_008363265.1 Chlorobiota bacterium | reverse complement strand
ATGAAAAACTCAACGTTGGCGCCGAGATCTTTCAGGAACATGTACATCAGCGCGGTCGAGCAGGTGCCGTCGACGTCGTAATCGCCATATACAAGGATCTTCTCGTTCGATGTGATTGCAAGAATAACGCGACGCGCGGCCGAACGCATTCCATGCATCAGGAACGGACTGTGGAGTCCTTCAAGGTCGGGTTTGAAGAAGTACCGGGCTTGCGGAAACGACTTTATGTTCCTGAGGATCAGGAGCTTCGCAAGCACTTCGGAGACATTCAGAGAGTCAGCAAGTGATCTTATTTCAAGTTGATCACGAACAGGCCTGATCTTCCACCGTTTAGTTGGCATAGTGAACTTACCGTGGAAATATAATATATAGACCTGACTCCTAAGCCGGATTCTGTTTCGGTTAGAGAAATTTTACGACGTGCAGTCACAAAAAGGTATAAAAATTGGTTCGGGTACTATGTACCCGGTGGGCAGTTAATATTTTTTAGCAATTTTATCATTTTGTGAAAACTCATTGTAACAATTTCAATAAACCGAAGGCAATCATTTATCTGGGATGAGAATCTCTCCTCACCTCGAGCGGCCTACCCGAAAACATCGGACGGACAGCCCTTGACCCACCCACAAAGGGGTGAGATCGCCTTCTGCTTGGCCTTGCTCCGGACGGGGTTTACCATGCCATCCATGTTACCATGGATGCGGTAGGCTCTTACCCTGCCTTTTCACCCTTTCCCTGTAGCCTTTGGGGGCCACAAGGTGGTATCTTTTCTGCGGCACTTTCCGTAGATCATCCATTACGGATAACCTCCCGGGTGTTACCCGGCGTCCTGTCCTGTGGAGTCCGGACTTTCCTCTGCCGTTAAGAATGCGACAGCGATTGCCAAGTCAAGTCTATAAAAATATTCCGTGATTTAAATTTTATGAAAATTATTTACAATGAGCAAATATACGAAAAGCGGAGATAAAAAGGAACGGTTTTTTTAGAGGTTAGTGGTTAGAGGTTAGTTTTCCTAATTTGCAGGTTGGTGCCGGGGTGTTTAAAGTAATACCTGCTGAATTATGGAGCTTTTCCGAGGTTCTTCTTCGAAGTTTTTATTGATGCAACAAGTAAACGCATTATTTCCTGACAGTCGCTGTCGAGACTGTCGTAACCCTTTTTTGAGATAAGATTTGACTTTTCAAGAAGTTTAAGCCAAAATAATGTTTCAGAGCACTCTTTTTGTGCAATTCCCAGTTTGTGAATAAAATCGGGTTTGGTTTCCGCCTGGAATGATTCATAGATATTCGCGCCAATGCTGGTACCAGATTTGATTATCTGTTGTGCCAGTACATACTGTTTTTGATTATTCAAAAACTTTGAAAGTTTAACAATTCTGACAGCGAAATTCAAACTTTTTTCTTCCAGTGGTCCCATTTAACACCCGATCTTATTCACTCATGAAAAGTTTTAGTGGGGTTGGATTAACCACTAACCTCTCACCACTAACCACTAATCTTCAGAATCTCCCGCTTCCTGGGCGATCTCTGCGGAGACGATGATGCGGCCACAGTATTCGCAGGTGAACATGCGGTTGTTGCGTCGGATCTCGAGCTGGCGCTGAGCCGGGATGATGGTCTGGCAGCCGGAGCAGGCATTGCGTCTGATGCGTGCGACGGCGAGGCCTCTTTTGGCTTTTCTTACTCTTTCGTAAAGGGAATGATCAGCTTTTTTCATTTGGGCAACGAGTGCTTCACGTTCCTCGAGGAGGCGTTTTTCCTCGATCGCGCTGTTCTCCTTTATCATTGCGAGTTCGGAGTTCTTGAGAGCAAGGTCTGCAACGAGTTCTTCGATGACGGGAGTCAGTTCGATAATGTCCTGCTCGGCTTTTTCTATGATAGCAACGAGGCTGTCACTCTCTTTTTCGAGCCGGTTGCATTCACCATCGGCGGCATCGATCGATTTGGTGATTGTGTCGTACTCCTTGTTGTTCCTTACTTTGTAGAGCTGGGCTTTGGCTCTTTTCTGATTGTCGAGCAACTCTTTTATCTTTTCGTTGTTTTCCTCTCTTTTCGCGGCTGACTCAATTTTGAGTTGTTCCTTCTCTGCGATATCTTTCTTAAGGTTTTCGAGCTTGCCTTCGAGTCCTGCAACGGCGTTTGGAAGGTCGCCGCGCTGCTCTTCGAGCCGGTCGATATTACGGTCGATCAATTGTACTTTATAGAACAGTACCAGATTATTCTTCAATGTATTTTCTCCTAAGTTAAAAACTGAAGTAATTGACGGGATTGGCGTTCCCGTCATAAATGTAAATATTCAAGTCTTCACCCAATGAGGTGAAATGTTGTTCGAGCCGCTTTTTAACTTCCGGGAGGATGGGGGATTCCGTTTCAAAATGGCCCGCATCCACGAGGAGTATCCTCTCCTCTGCATCCTGGAAGGTGTGGTATCTTACATCGGAGGTGACGAACGCGTCACATCCGGCGGCTATCGCGTCGCCGAGATATTCAGAGGCGGAGCCCCCGAAAACGGCAATCCTGCTGACCGGTTTGCCTGTTGGAGAGGAGTGTCTCAGAAATTTAGTACCGAGCCTGTCGGCGACAAATCCCAAAAATTCCTTCTCAGGCATTGGATACGGGAGGGTACCTGTAATTCCCATCCCGTAATTTGTCTCGCTGTTCTTCAGCGGGTAGATATCGTATGCTGGCTCCTCGTAGGGATGTGCTGCCAGCATTGCTTTGATTGCTTTCCCGAGATTTGTGTCATTCACGAGGATCTCAAGCCGCACTTCATCAACTGTTTCAAACTTCTCTTTTTCACCCACGGCAGGGTTTGTGAGTTCCGAGCCCCGGAAAGTGCCGGTTCCGGATGAACGGTAGCTGCACTTCGTATAATCACCGATCACGCCGCCGCCTGCTTCGAAAACCGCTTCGGATACTTTTTCAACCACGTTTTCTGGCGTGAAAACAACGATTTTATTGGTTCTTCCCACGATCGGTTGCAGGTATGAGGTGTCTTTAAGTTCGAGCTTTTTAGCTAACTGGTGATTTACGCCGTCGTGTGTAAAATCGAGATTTGTATGGTATGAAAGGAGTGAAGTGTTGTTTTTTATAAGAGTTGTGACCAGTTTTGAGGTCCGGTCTGTTTCAGGTGTTATCTTCTTCATCGGGAAAAAGATCAAAGGGTGGTGGCTTATAACGAGGTTGCATCGAAGCTTCTGAGCCTGTTCGAGTGCCTCGCCGGTAACGTCGAGACAGAGAAAGACTCCCGTCACCTCCTGTCCGCCGTTGCCTACAAGAAGCCCCGTGTTATCGCGCTCCCATTGGATGAATTTCGGGGCCCATTCATCCAGGAATCTTGCTACCTGTTCTACTCTCATAAGAAAAAAAAAGCACTTCCAAAAAGGGGGAAGTGCGAAAAAATACTACTATGACCTGGTAATTGCGGCAATATCGGGGATCGCAGACTGGTTCTTTCTCGGTTTTGTCATAGTACAAAAAGTAATCAAATTCATAAACTTTACAAAAATATCAATTTTTGGTGAATTCTCCAAAAAATGATTTGAGAAACCATACGAATGCATTCTTTGAGCATTTCCTCCTGAGTTAAATTCCGATCGGTTCAACCCAGTTTCCGTCCTCCCTTATCAGGTCTATCAGCTTGTCCACAGCAAACTCTGTGGCGATAGCTTTTGTTACAACCTCCTTACCGCGGTAAAGCGTGATCTTGCCGGGGCCGCTTCCCACGTAACCGTAGTCGGCATCGGCCATCTCACCGGGTCCGTTAACGATGCAACCCATGATGGCGATCTTGACTCCCTTCAGGTGTGATGTCCGTTTTCTGATCATCTCAGTTGTCTCCTGCAGATCAAAAAGGGTTCTTCCGCACGATGGACAGGCAATATACTCCGTTTTTGACGTTCTAACCCTTGCCGCCTGAAGAATACCGAAGAGGATGCGGTTCACTGTTTCAGTGGTGAGTGGCGAGTGGTGAGTGGTGAGGGGGTTTGGGGTATGGGGTTTAGTGTGGAGCGTGGGGTTTTCGTTACCCGTTGCGTTTTTTGACCTGTTGAGAGTTACGAAAACGCCGTCGCCGAAGCCGTCGATGAGGAGGCCGCCGAAGTCGGTGGAGGGCCAGAGGAGGAAGTTCTCTTCTGAGATGCCCGTGTAATCGCGTTGGAGGATAACGGGATTCTTTATTCCTTCCTCGATCAGTCTGAAGAAAAATCTCCGCTGCTCGGCCATTCCATGGGTGTTGTCCGTTCTGAGGAGAATTATTGTGTAGGCATCATCTTTTAGTTTCGCGATCGTGTTTTCATCCAGTTCCGGAAGTGAAATGGAGAGGCACTTGAAGAGAAGCTCAGGATCATTCTCTTCAAGATATTCCGCTTTTGCTAAAAGGGGAAGCGCCCGCTCCTTTGAATCGAGTTTCTTCCAAAAGCTGTAATCGTAAATGCCGCGTGAACCGTGGGGGAGATCGAAACCCGGGAGGTTTTCACCGAGGTAAAAATAGTCGCATGCCGTGTCGTTCATGTTCCATTTGTCGGTCGGCTCATCGTAGAAGTAGCCAACAGGCGCAAGTGAAGCGGGGTCTGAAAGGTCTTCCTGTGAAAGATCGGTTACCACCACTGGTACCGAACTGCCGCCGATGTTCAAGAGCTGGAACGACTCCCTTCTGTTGTAGTTGAACGGATCGAGAGGGTTTGTTTCAATCGCGGGAATCTCAGCATGACCGGATCTGTTCTTGTATCTGTCTGCAAGCGCGATCGCCACGGGGGCTTCAAATTCGGGGTCTTCCGTGAGGCTTACGCGGATAGTATCACCGAGTCCATCTTCTAACAATGCTCCTATTCCGAGGGCTGACTTTACACGACCGTCTTCACCGCCGCCCGCCTCGGTGACTCCGAGGTGGAGGGGGTAATCCATCCCTTCCTCCGTCATTTTACTTACGAGGAGGCGGTATGCCTCAACCATTACCTGTGTGTTGCTGGCCTTCATTGAGAGAACGATATTATGGTAATTCTCATCGCGGCAGATCCGGACAAACTCCAGAGCTGACTCAACCATCCCAAGGGGGGTGTCGCCGAAGCGGCTCATGATCCTGTCGGAGAGGGAGCCGTGGTTGGTACCGATCCTCATCGCGGTGCCATATTCCTTGCATATCTTCACGAGGGGTGTGAACCGCTCGCGGATACGGTCGATCTCCGCCTGGTAAGTTGTGTCATCGTATTCGATGAAATCGAACCGTTTGCGGTCAATATAATTTCCGGGGTTAACGCGGACTTTTTCAATAAGCCGTGCAGCCATCTCCGCGGCATTGGGAGTGAAGTGGATATCGGCGATAAGCGGGGTATCAAACCCGGCCGCGCGGAGCTCCTTTTTAATCACCTCAAGGTTTTTTGCCTCTTTAATGCTGGGTGCGGTGATACGCACAAGTTCACAACCCGCTTCGATCATCCGGATCGACTGTTCAACGGTGGCTTTGGTATCCATCGTGTCGGTTGTCGTCATGCTCTGAATCCGTATCGGGTTGTTTCCTCCGATGCCGACACTTCCCACCATCACTTCACGGGTTTTGTACCGGGAGTAGGAAGTGAGCGAGTCACAGTAGTTTTTCAGAGCGTAAACATTGTTGGTGAGGAGAACTTTGGGGTCGAATTTCGTGGTCATTGCGCGTTTATCAGTCGAAATTAAAATCAGTCAAAAATTAAATTTAAATATATCTCGTGATTGTCTATTTTTGTGTAGTAACCTAAATAATTCGTACAAAGTTCGATTTACAACCGCCGGGTGGAACCGAGGTGGCGCGGCTGCACATCAGCTTGCCTCCTTCCCCCGCAAAGACCCCCAAAGAATTGCAGATACCTGAAGAAAAGATACAGGAAGTATTGATGGCTGCCGACATCGTTGATGTGGTGTCGAAGTATGTCAGACTGAAAAAAGCCGGCACGAACTATAAAGGATTGTGTCCGTTTCACAGCGAAAAAACGCCCTCTTTTTCCGTTGCCCCGAAAAAGCAGATATATCACTGTTTCGGGTGCCACAAAGGGGGGAACGCCATCAAGTTCCTTATGGAAATTAGCAACATGTCGTTCCTTGACGCGGTTCGTTCTCTTGCTGCCGAGTACGGGATCGATCTTCCCTCCCGCGATGAAAGAAGCAACGAGGAACAGAAAAAGTACGAAGAGTATTACGACCTAACCAAAGCCACCATCAGGTTTTTCGCGGAGCAGCTGACCACCCAAAGCGAGAACAAACACATCCTTGAGTACCTGAAGAACAGAAACATCAACGAAGCATCGATCCAGAATTTCAGGCTGGGATACGCTCCGGGTCTAAGAGGCAAACTGATAGAATTTTACAAAAAGGAAGGGTTTGACCTGAGGAAGGCGATCGAACTCGGTTTTCTTGGTGAATCAGAAGGGAGAATGTACGAGAGGTTTTCGGGCAGGCTGATCTTTCCGATCTTCTCTCACCATGGCCGTGAGATCGGCGCTGGGGGAAGAATACTCGAAAAACGGACGGACACGGGGAAGTACATCAACTCGCCAGAGAGCCCGATCTACAACAAATCGAAGGTGTTATACGGTCTTTCCCATTCGAAGGATGAGATCAGAAAGCTCGACCATGTTATCATTGTCGAAGGGTATCTTGATGTGATCTCCCTTTTCCAGAACGGGATAAAAAACATAGCCGCCGTTTCTGGGACAGCTCTCACTGACGATCAGGTTAAACTCCTATCGAACTACACGAAGAATTTCTTCCTTCTATTCGATGCTGATGAGGCCGGTTACAAAGCCGCCATGCGGAGCATCGAGATAGTTCTGAAGCACAACCTGAACCTTAAAATTATGTCGCTGCCGGAAGGGGAAGACCCCGATTCATACGTCCACAAATTCGGCGCAAAACAGTTCCTTGAGCAGGTGAAAACCGCCCGTGAGTTCATCGACTACCAATACCTTTCATTTGAAAAGGCCGGGTACTTAAGCGATCCCGAAAAAATGACATCGGCGATCAAGGAGATGGTGCGGCCGGTCGCGCTGATTCCCGATGAATTGCGACGGACGGTCCTTCTGAAAGCCATCGCTGAGAGATTCAAACTCCGGGAAAGACTGCTTGAAGAGGAAGTTGAGCGGGTAAGAACCGATGAGATCGAGAACCGCCCGATAGAGTACCGTGAGAGGTTACCTCTTCAACAGGATGGCCCTCCAACCCACACCACCGCGGTTGTAAGGGCAGCCCAACCTGAACCGGTACAACACAGGGATCCGGTAAAACTGAATGAAATGGAACTGATAAGACTGATGTTCGAGGGGAGCGAAGAGGTGCTGCACTTCATTTTCCAGTTCATAAGGCCTGAAGAGTACACTGTTCCGATCCATTACACAATTGCCGAAAAAGTATATGATGAGATAGGGAGCGGAATAATTCCCACGCTCGCGAACATGGGTGGGGATTACACAGAGGAGGAAAAAAAATACATTTTCGAACTCTCGGTCGAGAAGCACCGTATAAGTGATCACCTTGATGACCTGTTGCCCACCGACCCCGCCAAGGCGATCTCGATCTTCACCATCGATTCGGTAAAAAAGTTCCGCCTCCTGCGGCTCGACGCTCAACTTAAAGAGATCCATGACGAGATCGCGAGAACCACAGACGCGGTCAGAACGATGGAACTCGCCCAGGACCTGAAAAACACCCTCGAAGAAAAACGGGATGCTGAGAGGATAATCTCGAAGTTTAAAGAAAGTTTTTAGCTATTAGTTATGAGCTATTAGCTATAAGCCGTTTGACTTTATTCACTGGTCGCTAAGAACTAATAGCTAATAGCTAATAGCTAATAGCTAATAGATAACTCAGCTTCTCCAAAAAACCTTGTACTTTGTGAACAGTTTCACGATATACGCCAGTGCCAGTGTTACGATCAGGCCTTTAAGGAAGCCAAGGAACGGGGTTGTAAAATATTCTCCCATCAGCGCTTCGATGCCCAGCAGGCCGAGGATGGGGGTTATAAGGTTTCCGCCACCGGCATAAGCGATCATAGGGTTCTGCCCGGAGTCGATCAATAGACCCATCCATGCGCGTTTGCTGAAGAAATCGATTATGATCGAAGAAAATATTATGAAGAAGAGCGCCAGTCCCGATGTGAGGAAATAGTAACTCATCGTTGAATGATCCTTTTTAATTCCGCCCTCAAACGGTTCGAGGAGAAATCCCAGGACGAACCAAAATGCTCCCCACAAGAAAAGCTGTTTCAGTATCGCGAAGTAATTTCCGTTCATATCACGGAGTATATACCACGAGATCGCCAGCATCAACAATCCAACCGTGAAACCCTCCCAAACCCAGCGGTTGTAGAGAGTTACAAGAGAGACCAGAGTAAATCCCGCCATCAGAATTGCCAGAAGTACAGACAAACCCGAATAGTTGCTGAAGTTTTCCTTAAGGTCTTCGTTATTCAAGTTCATCATTTTTACGATTATGTCACCGGCAATGGTTCCGGGGATCACCACAAAGAGATACTTCAAAAAGTTCACATTAAACACCCAGCCTGAAGGTTGAAGTGTACCGAGGTCTTTAATAAAACCTTCACCCGAGTTGGTCGCAAGACGTACTGCAAATATCAGAGCCATTATTCCGAGCCTCCACAGCCAGTTCCCGCGGGTAAAAATCCAGATCAGCGATCCGAAAACAGAAACATTTGCCAGAACGGCAATGATGATATCGAACCGTGAGAGCTTGAAACCGGAGCCGTCGGGGTAGGTTACAAGCGCCATTATGGCCGCAATTCCAACATATCCCGCGCCACGGAGGGCATATATCCTGGTTTTAGAGAATGATGCGGGGAACCGCCAGAAGATCAGGAAGAGGAGTCCGAATCCCAGAATGGCGATGGCATAAGTGACAGCATCAGGGCTTTTGCTGAGGACATGCGGGCGCAGGTGCTGGATCACTATCGCGAAGAACGCGAGGAGAACACCCCGTTTCAATATCTGAAGTATCAAGTCCCATGACACTTTACCATTTTTGATCTTTTTCGAGAGCGCCAATGGGAAAGCCGCACCCATGGCGAAAAGAAAAAAGGGGAAAACCAGATCAACCCAGGTGATGCCTGGAAGCATTGGATCGAATTTGTGGTCGGGTGGGGGAAGTTGAGCGTGGTACATCCAACCCGGGAGGTTGCCCCAGGAAATGCGACCCGACAGGATCATTGTAAGTATCGCGAATCCCCTCAGCGCGTCGAGGGCGTAAGATCTAAAGGGGGTAGTGGTCTTTTCTTCCAAAATTTTCTCCGTTGGAATATTTTCGGATCAATTCTTAAAATTTTAATGAACATGATGGGATCAATCGAACAATCCCGGACTGATAATATGGTCGATAAAAGTTTTCCGGTGGTAGAATGTCGGTCCGTGTTTTTTCAGTGCAGCGATGTGTTCCCTGGTTGGGTACCCTTTATTGTGTGCCCACCCGTATTCGGGGAAGACGCGGTCAAGTTCCATCATCGCGCGGTCCCTGGCAACCTTCGCGATTATCGATGCGGCTGCAACGGTGAGTGACTTCGCGTCCCCCTTCACTATGGGATGGAGGGGTACCTCGGACTCAAACCGTTTGTTGCCGTCAATAAGTATCACTCCCGGTTTTTCCGAGAGGCCCTCCACGGAAATCTTCATCGCTTTCAGGGAGGCATTCAGGATATTTATTCTGTCGATCTCTTCCGAATCGATCGCGGTGAACCTTACCGAGAGGGCGTAAGTGTAAATTTTATCCCAGAGTTCATCCCGTTTTTTCGCGGTCAGTTTTTTCGAATCGTTGATCTCTTTAAGATCGAAATTTTCAGGGAGTATAACTGCCGCTGCCATCACCGGTCCGGCGAGAGGGCCCCTGCCTGCCTCATCGGTTCCGGCGAGGAAGGGGGTGCTGTATAACTCCCGGTAGTGATCGTCAAACTGTTTCATATACCTGCGATGATGGCCAGAATGCCAAGTATCATGATCAATTTAAGGTGTCCACTGATCCTGCCCCAATCCTTCTTCTCCTTTGCGCGGGTGGTGTCCCGGATCACGGAAATAAGCGCGGGAGCCACAGAGACGGCGATCACCACGAGATATTCGATCCTGTAAACCTGCAAAAGGAAGGGGACGAAAGTTACAGTAATGAGCAGCAAAGTGATGATCACCGCAAGTTTCCGCGCGGGTTCCACCCCGAATATCACCGGAAAAGTACGTACGTTCTCCGCGGTGTCACCCTCAATATCTTCCACATCCTTCACCACTTCCCTTACCATGTTGATCATGAAAGCGAAGATAAAGGGAAATAGAGCATTTGAATAGTTATTAACAGTGGAAGCACCGAAAATGAAGACCATCCCGGTGAAAACCGACACTGTAAAATTTCCCACCAAAGGGATATTTTTCAGAAAATAGGAATAAAAAAAGATGATGAACGATGACGCCGCCGCGATCAGAGCCGGAATTATCCCCGCCATAGCCGCGAAAAATATCCCGAACATTTTAGAAAAAATGTAGAGCCTCGTCGCGGTGGTTACGGTCACTTTTCCGGCGGGAAGGGGGCGGTCGGGGCGGTTGATCCTGTCGATCTCCACATCAAGAATATCGTTAATAATGTTGCCACCCGCGCCGATCAGTGCAGCTGAGACACCCGTAAGAACGCCGAAGTAAAGGGTGGCGTGGGTAAGTTCGCCATTCTCGGCGATTAGAACTGCAATAAATCCGGTGATCAGAGTGATCAGAAAATTCAGGGGTCTGAAAAGTGTAAGCAGAAAGAACCTCTCCCGGTTGAGAAATTAGATTGATAAAACTCCGTGGCAAATATAAAAAAACATATATTAAATTGTTATTTTTTAATATTTTGCAATCGAAAAGAATTCACTAATTGAGGACACAATGAAGAGAACATTACTCATACTCTCGCTTCTGGCATTCATCTCGCTGAACGTGAGCGCTCAGATGGAAAACTTTGAAGACTTCACCAAGGTCCCCGGTGCAGGCACCGGCAATTTTTCCGGTGGTGCAGGTCTCATCTGGATCGACGGGAAACCTCACTACAATCTCAGACTTACTCCGGATGTCGGTTTCAAGAAGTTTGGGGTTGGTCTCGATCTCAACCTTGAGTTCACACCCGAGGGAAAGCTTCGTGACGAAAATTACAAGACTGCCTCGCAGATCCTCTCGATCATCCGTTATGTAAGATACGGACAGAAGAAAGACGATATCTACGCCAAGATCGGTATGGTCGACTACTACACCCTTGGCCAGGGTAACCTTATTTACATGTA
>RHKR01000035.1:0-2035 GCA_008363265.1 Chlorobiota bacterium | reverse complement strand
AACAACAGCGCCTCTTTCGACAACAGGAAGACCGGTTTCAATCTTGATATCGACTTCGACAAGTGGGGCTTCGAGTCGATGTACAGTGATTTCGCCTCAGGTGGTGTTGGTGGTGTCAGAGGTTACGTAAGACCTCTCCGTCTCTCTGAAGGTTCTGCGAAGATACCCGTTCTGAGCAATCTCGAATTGGGTTTCTCATTCGCGGGCGACTTCAACAGCAAAGCCAGAGTGGTTCCTAAATATGATTCATTCGGTGTTCCGATCGGTACCGAGGAGAAGGGCGCCATGACAGGTTATTCTGTTGATCTCGGCCTTCCGATCATCAATAACGATCTGATCTCTTTTGACATCTACACGAACTACACCAAGTTCACCGATTACGGTTCAGGCTTCAATACCGGTTTTATGGTATCGCTTAAAGGTCTCGGGATCGTTAATCTGTCAACCAAGTTTGAGCGCAGGTTCAACGACGGAAAGTTCCTTCCCAACTACTTCGATGCTCTTTATGAGATCGAAAGATACAGGGATATGGGCGGCATGCCCGCAGGAAAAGTTATGGCTCTTGAAGCTATCACCAATGCCGACAACGGCTGGTTCGGAGCCCTCAGAGCTGACGTGCTGAACTATGCCACCGTTTACGGAAGCTATCAGAGACTCGACAAGACCCCGAACAGCGGTATTCTTCAGTTGAAGGCAGACCTTTCACCGAAAGATGGGGCTTACGTTCTTTATGCCGGATACGACAAAACAGGCATTCAGAGCGAGTCTGAACTTTTCACCACGGATGAAAGATCACACGCTTATGTTGAAGCCGGTTATAAACCCTACAAGTTCCTTATCGTTTCACTTGTTTATCACTGGACTTACCTCCCCATCAGGGACGGTTCGAACAATGTGATCGGCTATGAACCACAGAAGAGGATCGAGCCCAGGGTTAGTTTCGTAATGCCGTTCAATTTCTAATTGAGACCGGTGAGACGGCGGCCTTTCAGTCCCGTTTCAGTTTGATTATCACTGCGATATTCAATAATTTTACTGTCTAAAATATTTTTTTTGTGGCGACTTTTTCCGTTGAACGGGGAAAGCCGCTGATCTGTTTAATTCTACACTCAATTTTTTTTCGGAGATCAATGCAATGGGATGGTTTTTACGGTTCCTGAGCTCTTCGATAGGCCAGAAACTCGTTTCAGGCTTTACGGGGCTCTTTTTAATATCCTTCCTTATCGTGCATCTTGCAGGGAACCTGCAACTTCTGAATCCCGATGCTGAAGCTGCCAAAACAGCCTTCAACAAATACTCGGAATTCATGTCATCAAATCCGGTGATCCGTATCCTTGAGATCGGACTCGTTCTCGGGTTTGTTTTCCACATGTTCATCGGCACAAAACTGTGGTTGCAGAATAAAGGTGCCAGACCTGTATCGTATGAAACGAGAAACGCGAACGCCAACAGCAAATGGACCTCACGTTCGATGATGCTCTCCGGGAGCATAATCATAGTTTTTCTGATCATTCACCTTATTAATTTCTTTGCAAAAGCGCGATTTGGGGGAGAGCACGACATGTTCAAGCTTGTCTCCGAAACATTCAAAGATCCCGTGTATTCAATTTTTTATGTAGTTGCCATGGTACTTCTCGGTCTGCACCTGAACCATGGTTTTCAGAGCGCGTTTCAGACCTTTGGTATCCTCGGCAAGAAGTTCGAAGGGCTCATCAAAGGGTTGGGGCTTGGCATTGCTGTCATCATACCTCTGCTTTACGCGATCATACCGCTCTACTTTTTACTTGGATTAGGAGGTAAATAATGGCTTTAGATTCTAAGATCCCTTCCGGACCGATAGAAAAGAAGTGGTACGACCACAAGTTCAATCTTAAACTCGTAAACCCCGCAAACAGAAGAAAACACAAGATCATCATAGTGGGCACGGGGCTTGCCGGTGGTGCGGCTGCTGCCACGCTTGGTGAAATGGGTTATGAAGTCTCTGCTTTCGCTTATCAGGACAGCGCCCGCCGTGCTCACTCGATAGCCGCGCAGG
>RHKR01000550.1 GCA_008363265.1 Chlorobiota bacterium | reverse complement strand
CGGAAATTTCTGGATTTGGAATGTGTTTTTCGCTAGTGATGCCACACCTTCTTCGATGCTGGTCTGAAGCATGGTAATAACGGTCATGATCACGATGATCGAGAAGATACCGACAACAATTCCGAGCATCGTAAGTGTTGCCCTGAGTTTGTTTGCTCTCAGGTCCATAAGTGCAAGTTTAAGGGATTCAATCAGACTTGTCATTCGTACCTCAATGCTTCCACGGGATCGAGTTTGGAGGCCTGCCAGGCGGGGGCGAATCCTGCCAATACGCCCACGATCAAAGAGATCACTATGGCGATTATCACAGCCTCATATTGTACTGATGTGGGCAAGAACTGATTCACCAGCATACTTAAGAGGACCGCGTTGATAAGTCCTATCAACCCTCCCAGCAAGCAAATCGCCGAGGATTCCATCAGGAACTGCGCCAGAATTGTCCGTCGCTTGGCACCTATCGCCTTTCTGACCCCGATCTCCCTGGTTCTCTCTTTAACAGACACGAACATGATATTCATGATGCCGATCGCGCCAACAAAAAGTGATAACCCGGTAATGAAGAATCCACCCGCGGAGATCACCCCGACGGTCGAATTGTAGTTCTCCATCAGACCTTCCTGCTGATTAACGGAGAAATCGTTATCCTCACCGAGCCTGAGACCACGTACCTTGCGCATCACGCCGATCGCTTCGTCGCGAACTTCGCCGACCATATCATTGTTGGGTGCCTTCACATCAATGGTGACACTTCGGAAATTTGAATTCACAAAATGTTTGAAGAGGACACCGATCGGCACAAAAACCTGCTTGTCAGGGTTGAAATTACCGAGGATAAAACTCCCCTGTTCATTCAATACACCGACAACCTTAAAGTCGAGTCCGCCGATCTTGACGGTATTACCGAGACTGTTCCCCTGGGGGAAAAGATTTTTCTCGATCTCTGAACCGAGAACCGCAACATATCTTGAAGCTTTCCCTTCGACATCGGTGTAGAACCTGCCCGACTGGAATGTAAAATTCGTTGTTGCAAGATATTCGGCTGTCGAACCGGAAACGAAGACATTTTCCATCGAGAGTTCATCTTTCTTGATGGTCTCGTTCGACCAGATGGTTGGCGCGACAGCCACGGGAAGCCTGGCGAGTTTTTTATATTTCTCGTAGTCTTCCATCGTGATGTTCGGGCGCTTCCTGATCTTCCACCAGTCAACGTTGCTGAACCACTCCCATTTATCGATGTGAATAACATCTGATCCGAGGGAGCTGATGCCTCGCTGAAAAGCACCATCGATACCTTTAATGGCGGTCGACATCAGCACCACCGAGGTGACACCGATAACGATGCCAAGTGTGGTGAGGAGGGTCCTGACCTTGTTGGCTTTCACCGCGGTGAAGGCGATCACCAGGCCTTCTTTCAGTTCATAAAAAAATGTGTTCACTGTGTTACTATTCCGTCAACGTGTGCATATTTACCCGGCTCCGGTATGATCCGGTTCACAACTTTTTTATCGCTTTCAACGAGACCGTCTTTCAGACGGATGATCCTCTGGGCATGCCGGGCTACATCATCTTCATGAGTAACGAGAATGATGGTGTTGCCTCGCTGGTGAATCTCGTGAAAGAGCGCCATTATCTCCTCACCTGTTCGTGAGTCGAGGTTACCGGTGGGCTCATCGGCAAGGATTATGGCAGGATTTGTCGCCAAAGCCCTTGCGATCGCCACCCTCTGCCTTTGTCCTCCCGAAAGTTCATTCGGCTTATGGTGGATCCTGTCACCAAGACCAACATTAACGAGAGCCTGGGTGGCCCTTTCTCGCCTCTCGGCTCTGGGGATGCCGGCGTAGATCAGCGGAAGTTCGACATTATGGAGCGAATTGCTTCTGGAAAGAAGGTTGAAGGTTTGGAATACAAACCCTATCTCCTTGTTCCTGATCTCGGCAAGTTCATTGTCAGACATCTGGCTGACATTGTTTCCCTTGAACTCATACCGCCCTCCAGAGGGTGTATCGAGACAGCCGAGCAT
>RHKR01000549.1 GCA_008363265.1 Chlorobiota bacterium | reverse complement strand
GGAGTATCTTCTCCTTAAAGGCAGCTCCGTTAAAGTTGAACTCATCCATCTGCTTTCGCTCGAGGATGGTATCGTAGAGGTATTTTGCATCGCTGTTGAAGAGTTTCCAGGCCCGTCCCCACGTTGCCCAGCCGAGGCAATCAGCTCCTTTTATGAAAAATGTATCCGGAAGTGCCGTCTTAACGGGATAGAGGTAGCCGTGTATGGAGGCCACTTTTTCCGAGTCTCGGTAAATCTCCAGTCCGTCGTTCATGAACTTCAGAAACCACGATGAGAGCTCGAGATCATCTTCAAGCACGATGACTTCACCGTATTTTTCGATCATTTCAGTAACACCCGCGATTATCGAGCGGCCAAGTCCGCGGTTCTTTTCGGCTTCATGGATGGTTACGCTTTTGAATCCGGTGACTGTTTTCAGGAAAGCGCGCACTTCCTTCACGGCAGGTTCGTCGGAAGAGCCTTTCCACCCGTCGGAGTAGATGTGGAGATCAGTTTCCGCCGCGCCGTGATTCGCGGCAAGTGACCCGACGGTCGCCTCAACCATGTTTTTACGGTTATAGGCGAAAAGTGCTACCGGAGCATGATTCATAGAGAAAAATCGATTATCAATGATGTATAATTTGGTTTACCGTCTTTATTTTTCCTGTGATTCAGGAGACACCTCGTAACGTGGCCCTTCCCGTCGCCGTTCCTATAATTCGAGTGGAAGTTGCCTTCCTTGTCCCAGTATTCGATCAGTTCGGCCTTGTAGCCGTGTTTTGCGAAGATGGCCGTCAGTGATTCATGGTTGAAAAGGTGTTTGTGGTCATCAGCCGCGGGACCGGTACCGCCGGGTCTGACATGATTAATATATGCCTTATCGGGATGGTATCCGTCAGGAACAGCGATCCTGATATTCACCCCGGGGTTCGACCATGACTTGATGTTCCGTGCCATCGCCTCAATATCTTCCGTGGCAAGATGCTCGAGAACATGTTCCGCGAGCACGAGATCGATCTTCCTTTTGCTGAAGTATCGCCTGAAATCGCTTTCCTTGGTCAGGTCAAGAGTCTTGATATCTGTTGGAAACCATCCTTTGTAGAGGGTGTCACCACTGCCGATGATCAGTCTGATCCTTTCTGAAAGACGGGAATAGAAGAACCATGCCGCGAGGGAGGCCGGTTTAAGGACAGGTCCCGAATGTTTATACAGCCACTTCCTTGCTTCTGAAGGCATTTGTCAGATCCCGAGGCAATTATCCTGTTTGTAGAAAACGGTTGTTGCCTTGTGATGGATGAACCCTGAGGCGATTCCGTAAAAATCGATCTTCTTAAAACCTTTTTCAAGGAGGGAATTGATGCCCGGAAGGTACTCCTCCCTTTCGGAATCGTCGAGTATTATCACGCCGCCTTTTTTTAATCTTTCAGGGGCGACATAGAGACATTCGTTTCTGTGGTTCGCGTCAACTGTAATTATGTCGAAATTGTATTCGAGCTTCATTAGTTCGTTGGAGTAGATGTCACGGTTGTCGTGGGAGAGGATCACCTTCACATTTTTGGGGAGGTTCTGCTGCATGCGGTTGAACCATTCCTTGTCGTGTTCGATCGCGGTTACGGTGTTAACCCTGTCGGCGAACCAGAGTGTTGAATTGCCCGAGCCGAACTCAAAGACGTCAAACTCCTTGTTCATTCTGGTTTTCATGAACTCGTAAAAACTGAGTGTGACCCAGGGGATCGCGTTTCCTTCTGCGTCGACAGGATAGCCCGCGATAAGTGAGCGGATCCATCCTGTATCGTGCAGATAGCCCATCACTCTGAACGAGAGGAGGGTTTTGAGGACCTTTGGTTCTGTAAAAAGTTTGAAAACAACTGCTATTTGTTTTGAGAGAGGGAGTGCCATTTTTCTTTAACCAGTTTGAAGAGGTTTATCATGAATATTGCTTTGATCATCATGACCGCCTGATGCGCCGAGGGCCGGTGGAAAGCCAGTCCGAATGTGGCGGCGGTGTAAGATATAAGAGTTGCCAGTGCCGAACCTGTTA
>RHKR01000034.1 GCA_008363265.1 Chlorobiota bacterium | reverse complement strand
CTGTTGCGGGAGGATCCACCGACAGAGGTAAATGATCCGCCGGCGAAGAGATCAGTTCCGCTAAGTGCCAGAGAATAAACAATATTGGCCGGCTGCGGATTCCAGGTGGCGTCCAGAGTACCGTCCTGCTTTATTCTGGCGAGATACGAGATTGAAGCATCGCCAACAGCCGAGAAATTTCCTCCGATATACCATCCGTTGGCCCCGTCCGGAATACAGGCGTATATTGCACCGTTAACTTTGGAGTAGAGTTTATTTATCGATGAATTTGTCGTGGTTACCTTGGCGCAGTAACCGCTGTTTTTCCCGGCAAATGTGAACGATCCTCCGATGTAGGTGTAGTCTCCCTGTATAATTGCAGATAACACGTAAGAGTCGGTTATCGCCATATCAGGATTTGCAGTCTGGGCAGATGAACTCTGATGCACGAAGAGTGAGATCAACACAGTAGTGATGGCTCCGATTCCCCGGAAATTTTGAATTGCTGATTGAATAGACAGTATCATTATGGTGATTCCAATCGATATACAAAATAAAGAACCTGATAACTAACACAAAAAGCAGAACAGAGCAGGCTGTGTTCGAGAATGCCATGGATGCAGGGAATACTGTAGTTGGGGGTTTTAGAGCAGGTTAGTGCAAGGATGGAGCAGCTAAACAGAGATTATAATGACATCGAAAAGATTCCGATGCCCACATGACACCCGCCACTTCAGAATGGAGCAGGGGCGCACAGAATTGCAGGATATTTAACCGTTAAACGATATGTCTCTAAAAAAGGGATTACCTCCGTTTTGGTTCTTGAAAAAGGGTTAACTAAACCTCACATAACCTGAGGCAATATTACAATATTTTTTATTCCCAATCAAAAATAAAAGCGATAATCGTTCATTTGTGAATCAAATATAGATGTAAACGAAGCAAACAGGAAAGATAATATCTGTTTCTGGACAGGACCGCTGGAGATGAGGAATGATGCATCTGCCGGTCCGATTCTCCGCTACCCTGTGACTTCGTGACTTGGTTACTCCCCGAGTTCAAATTCAACAAGCATCCATGAGTGAGGCAACAGGGGAGACCGATGAAGCGTTGAGGTCTGATGCTCTTTGGGGGATAGGGGCGAATCAGTGGATTTTTCTGTTTTGATGTTTGTATTGAAAGGTGAGATAAATTTGGTTAACCTAATAGACTGATTGAATTAATTCACTATTCCTTCACTACAACTTTCATTAGGTGGGTGAGGGTAACATAGAGTGGGGCCTCCCTAAGTTCACGATTGTTGAACCCTTCCAACTTTGTTAGATCCCAGCTCAAATTTTCAAATTCCTTTTCTATGGTTTTTTCGAGGGAGAAGAGGATGTAGTTCTTGCTCCACGGTCTTGGGTAGTTCAAAATTTTTAACTCCGCTCCGGTCATAATCTGTAGTTGGTTAGGACGGATTTTAAGCATCCTGTTACTCCTTATGCTTCCTTTGGTGTGCAATATAAGGTAAGAAGCTGAGATCAAATTCAAATCGAGTCCTATAGCTCCTCGTTCCGAGCCAACTCTTACATTGTATAAATGCTTATCCATGATCCACTTCAAATGCTCTTCATCTTTGTAATATCCCACCAACACTATTGTGTCATCCGGCAATAAACCACGGTTAGCACCAATAGCCTCGGGCATAGGTGCATGAATATAATCTACAGGTGGTTCCCGGTGAATTGCAAATGTTTGGTACGAATACCTTTCCCTTTGTGTTGCCCGATTTTGGAAATGATGAAGTACATCTACTATAAATCTTTTTACAGTGTCAACTCCATTATCATTAGGAGTTGGGTTAAGAGTGAATGCCCCCAAACCAGGGATCAGTTCATGAAATCCTTTCTTTTGAATTGGTCTGTCACCCGGGTAAATAATATATGCCCCCGCAGTCCTTCTGATGGCATCGCGGTAAGCATGCATTTTGATTATATCAATTCGTTTTGGGGAGGTTTTATTCCCGATCACTTCTTCCTCGGTCGCCTCATCCGTGGAGAAAATGCTGCTTAGGTTCTCAATTCTGTATTTTGCATCGAAGTGAATATGGACTATCAACTCCTGCTGCTCAGCTTCTTCCTCCTTTATTCCGAATGGCCAGACACTGAGTGTGTAATCAGGCCTGAAGGTTTCTGACCAACTTCCGCCCTCAGGGTACTTTGAATTCTTACTGAAAGACTTATTATAGCTGAATTGCACATTAAGCTTTCTTATCGGAGAATTAAATACTCCTTGCAGTGGGATATACTTCCCCTGCTTCAACCGGATAGAGATTTCATTTTCCGTTAATTCGATGAGGCTTGAGATGTCGGGAGCTTTTAGTTGGAAAAGGTCAGTAACAATTGAGAGAAGTTTGAAGAAAACCCAATATTCGTAGAGATTCGCAACATCTCGTTTGCCGGCACCATACACATCTTCTTCTGCAGCAGACCAGGTTAACTTTGCAGCAAGCGACATCATTAGCCATGTTCTGAAAACTTCCCGATACCCATCTCTCCGCTGTAAAACGGGGTTGTTGTATGGAATTGTTTGAATATTCGAAACACCTTTGAACAAAGAATGCGAGAGATGATTCTCAATCTTGTTTAATAATTGGGAAGCCTCAGTTTTCAGATCATAATCTTTTGTTTTTTGCTTGATTGTATCCACCAAAAGTAGGAACGACTGCAAAGCGTACTTTATAAACCTGTTTTCTGGTGTGTCTATCCAGGTGTCCCCGGAGTGGGTGACTTTGTGGAAGGTGGACTCTTCGACTGGCCCCAACAAGTTGACGAAGCGATTTTGTTCCTAACCGCTTCGCGTTTCTGATGTCCCGAGTTGCTTCATTGAACATCCAACCTGTAACAGGAGAACTAGTGATCCTTGCAACAGCTTCATGAAATTCGTCTGAGTCAAGAATTGATTTTAGGAAAGAAAATTTCTGATAAAGGGAGCGAGAATCTACTTCATGATCAACTGTGAAGCTCTGAATAACTGGGGATTCAGATTGGAATATAAGATCAATGCAATAGTCTGAAATATCCTTCAGCATTGTTCTGTAATCATTCCGGTAACTGGTTTTAATAGACCTGATTTCGAGGTAGAACTCTCCAACAGGCTTTTCTTCACCAACCTTTAGTACAGTCAATTTTGTCCGGCCTACAAAAGTATTTGGTACTATTCTGCCAAGGTTGGAATTTATCTTTGAAGGAATGAGCAATTTATTGCTGTCGGCAAAGCAATATCCCTCAGTAAGCAGGTATTCGTATGTGAATCCTTCCACTATCTGAAGTTCTGCCTCGTTCTCTTCGATTGCCTCCTCGCGAGGTATCCGAAACAAGGTCTGCTGAATCTTGCTTTCAGGAAATACTTTTAGCTCTATCTCACTTTTATCGGCAAGTGAAATGGGAAATACTATATGATCCGGCATCTACAGGCTTATGCTTCTGCGAAACTGGTAAAACCATTATCGATCAGGTTATTATACATCCTCCTGATCTTTTCGTATGATTCCGGAAAGTGATAATCACCTTCATCTCTGTCAGTTTGATACTCGGATTTAATTAGTGTTTCGAATGAATCCGGATCCACCATGCATAGTTTTGCAAGTGTTTTCAGTACAGGTTCCAATTTTCTGCGCGAACCGTGAAGTTTTGGCAGTAATTTTTGGAGAATTATCGCATCCATAATGGTATCGTCAGTCCAGTCTGGGGCGGTCTTTTTCATTACTGCCGCGAATCTGAGAGCCTCGAACGCTGAACGGTAACCAAATTCAGCGCCCACTTTTTTTAGTTCGATGAAAAACTTGGACAGAATTTCTGAGAAGTATTCTTTTGATTTTAGTGTAATGCTTTGATCGGTTGCGAGTTCAACGAATTTATATGCCATTCTTGCACCTTTTCTCTCAATCGATCCGGGTTTCTTTACATCAGTCTGATTAAGGAAAATATTGATGGCTTTTTCTGTGATTCGAAACTCAATCACATTGGCTCTGTCAAGTACTTTTGGACTGAACATGTAGGTGGTCTCGTCGATATTAACGGTTCCGATTATGAAAAGGTTTGAGGGGAGTTTAACTGTCTCTGGGACAGATTGTTTTTCACCTGATTTGGATAACAGATTTATCGGTGTATTTGATTCCATGGCACTCAGAAAATCGGCGAAATATCTTTCGACATGACTCAGATTCATCTCATCGAGAATTAAGAAATATGGTTTGCCCCTGTTTTCCGGTTTGGAAGCATCCAGAAGCAGTCTAAGTGTCCCATAGTCAGGGTGAATATATGATCCTGGATCGAGAGCATTTGGATACCCCAATAAAGGTTCACGGTTTGTCCAGTCAGCTCCTACTGGAACAATCCTGTACTGAGAAGAGTCCGTACATATCCATTCAGCGAATGATTGCGCAAGTCTGGTTTTACCCGAACCGGATAACCCAGTTAGCAGAACAAATGGTTTGGTGAGTAATGACCCAATGAATCGGTCAATTAGGGTGTTGCTATAGTAAAGCCCGGCATTTTTTAAATCATTCTTCAACGCAATTGTTGAAAACCCAATATTCTTTTTTTGCTGCTGAATATTTAAAATTTGTTTTTTATAATCAAAGTTCGGGTCCTTATTTACTATCACAAACCCATATTTCTCCAAGAGTTTGAACTCCTTAGTCCCTTTCCCCCCAGGGAAAGTATCTCTCGGTAATAGTTCTCCCGTAGCGAATTTGTGAGCGATAGAAATCACTAATTTTGGTGGATATCGCCTGTTATTATGCAGTAGGTCATAGTATATCGATTGTGCGTCAGGAGGAACTCCGTCTGTGTCAATTAGTTCAATAGCCTTGATAATGTCTTCATGTCTTATTTTTTCCAGCTGTCCCGGCATTTTTAACTCCACTCTTTTAATTATAAATTTCTTCGCTTCCCCTCTGAGCCCTCAATATGCTCAGTTGTTCACCCCCGCTCTAAACCAACCCCCGCCCAAAAATTTCAAAGATCACACTTCAAAAGAGTCACCTCTTCCCCCTCAAAATCTCCTGAGTGAGCGCTTTGGCGCCGTAGAAATCGGAGATGGCTTCGATCATGCCCCGGGAGTGGACCGTACCATGAGGCATCAAATGCGAATAGATGAGCCCACATTGGCGGCAGGCCAGGCTTGCAATGACCGGATCCTACTCCCGGATCAAAATCTCTATATTTTCCCTCGAAAAATTGATACCGATCATGATCAATTTTTTCCCGGTGGTAGTGTACTTCTCACTATATCGCCTGGCGACTATCTGGTCTACCGCCAACACGGAAGATTTGTTATACTTGAACTCGACCAAATAGATCTTATCCGGGAATTCTATCACCCCATCAATACGGCCGATATTCGTATTTACCTCAGCCTCGAGGTCGATCCCGATCAGTGAAGCAAGCATTATAAAAAGTGAATGGAAATAGCGTTCTTCAGAGATGAAAAGATTGGAGGGAATCTTTGCGAACAGATATTTGAGATGTTTTTCGAAAGTCTCGAAATCGCCCCGTTGAAGTGCTACCTTGATCTCAGCTGCATAGATCCCAGTCAGGTCAGCCTCGGTGTTTGTCATTTCAGCAAAAAGATATCTGCTGAACGAAGACTCCACTTCGTGGTTAGGGAACCCCAGTTCAAAATAATCTGTGTACTCCTGACGGTTTCGCTTTTTAATGGTCAAATAACCGGTTTGGAACAGGAGACTTTTTAACTGGGGTCGGTCTAGGTCGTCCGAACTCAGCGATTCCTCAACAGCTATCATGTTCCCGGTTGCAGTGATATCAAATTTTTCTCTTTTGATCAGTTCAACCAGGAAGTATGGGGTTCCCGTATTGTACCAGAAATTCTGGAAGCTTCCGCTGTCGAAGAAACTCAGGATCGAAAAAGGGTTGTAGAGTCTCAGGTTACCATCCCAACTGTAACCATTGTACCATTTCCTTAATTCTTTGAGAAGGGCACCTTTTTTAAGTTTGGTATCCACTGCCACATTTTCGATGTGTTGTTCGAAGTGCTTCTCAAGCTCCTTCTGATCGTAGCCACAGATCCCGGCAAATTTTTTGTTAAAGGTGATGTCAGTTATCTGATTTAAGCCCGAGAAAAGCGAAACCTTGGTGAATTTGCTGACACCGGTCACGAACATAAACTTGATGAACTCATCCAAAGACTTTACTACCGAGAAGAAATTCCTAAGGACCTGCCGGTTCCCTGAGGCTATAGCGTGATCTCCCAGCCGGTCAACAATCGGCTTATCGTATTCGTCGATGATTATAACGACCGGCTGCTTGAATTTACGGTGGATATTCAGTACCAGCGATGAGAAGAACTCGATATCGGCATCGCCTCGTACTTCGACACCGAATTCATTCCCGCATTCAGTCAAAATATTTCGAAGTGTCGCGCTAAGTTCGGTGCCATTCACGGATGATAGTCTGGAAAAATCAAGCTTAATTACGGGATACTCGACCCATTCCCCGGTCTGAAGTGTTTCGATCGCGAGCCCCTTGAAGAGTTCACGGTTTCCACGGAAGTACTCTTGCAGCGTGGAAACAAACAGTGATTTTCCGAACCTGCGCGGGCGGGATAAAAAGACATATTTGTAACCATCTACCAGAGGCTTGATGTACATCGTCTTGTCGATGTATACCATCTGCTCTTCAATGATCTGCGAAAAAGTCTGTATTCCTAACGGGAGCCGTTTCATTTCAAAGTTTCAAAAGTGATATGCAAATATCAGAATTTTACCTTAAATAGTTGCACGAACCAAATTTCTACTGATCCGGGAAATTCATACTAAAAACCCCCGGCCGGAAATCTCTCTCCAGCCGGGGTTAAACTCTTTCTATTCCCCCTTTAGTGGTTCACCCCCACCTTAAAAACACCCCCGCCAAATAACATTTCACATTTCACATTTCACATTTAAAAGGGTCACCTCTTCCCCTTCAAAATCTCCTGAGCCAGCGCTTTGGCACCGTAGAGATCGGAGATGGCTTCGATCATGCCTTGGGAGTGGACGGCGATGGCGCGGTTGGCTTCGTCGGTGTAGATGAAGTCGGCGGTGAGCGACTCGATGTTGCCGTCGAAGACGAGACCGACGATCTTGCCTTCCTTGTTGATCATGGGACTGCCGGAATTGCCGCCGATGATATCGTTGGTTGTGATGAAGTTAAGCGGTGTTGAAAGATCGAACTCTTTCGGCAGGTTCTCCCAGATCTTCGGAAGGTTGAAGGGGAACCGCTTGTTGAATGAGTGGTATCGGTCGAGCACACCATAAAAGGTTGTTTTTACAGGGGCGGTGGTGCCGTTGTAGTTGTAACCTTTCACCACACCGTCGTTTATGCGGAGGGTGAAGGTTGCGTCGGGTGGGATCGACTCACCATAAACTTTGAAGAGGGCTTCGCCGAGCATGGCGTTGTTCACCTGGTCGCGGGCAAGCACTTCCTTGTTGATCTTGCCGTACTCCATCAATTTCTTCTTTGCCGTGAGGATGAATTTGATCAGGGGGTCGTCCGACTTAAGTACATCATCGGCACTTCCGCGGAGGAGTCCCTCGCGGTATGCCTTGTCGGTCAGCTTCGTGTTGGTGAGGAGGTGCTCAAGTGCTTCCTTGCCCGTTTTGCTGCCGAACATCATATCCATGAGTTCTTTGTTGCTGCCAAGATTGCGGATGATAAGGTTCACCTGAACCTGAAGATATCTTTTCTGAGTCTCTTTGTCCAAAGAGGCGGGGAAGAAGGTCGCCGCGATCGAGTCAAGTTTTGCTTCGGAGTATTTATCGGGTGACTGCTTCTTTGTCTCGGCGATGGTGACGAGAGTTGAAGCAACGCGCATCAGTTCGGGTGAATAACGGCGGTTGAAGTTATACCCGAAAAGCTCGCGGGCGATCGGTTTCAGTTTCTCACGCCCCTCGGCTACCTCATCCCAAATGTGACCATACTTTGTTTTAAGCGCGGGATCGGCCATAACGGCAGCTTTGAATTTCTTTTCGAAATCCTTCTTGCGGGCGAGGAGGTACTGGTCTTGGAGGCCTTTGTAGATGCCGTCGTAAACCTTGAGTCCGTTGCCGATCGAGTAGAGTTCGGCTATAAGTTTGTAATTCTCCGTGTTGCCGTTGAGAACCTGATCTTCGATGATCTTGTAGAGTTCACTCAGCCACTCAACCACGGGGAGATTGAGGTAGTCGCGTTCGAACTCCATCTGCGCGATCGTGTTGATCCTCGAAGTGCTGCCGGGGTTACCGATAACGAATGTAGCCTCACCTTCCTCGACACCTTTTTCGCTCCACGCGAACCAGTCATCGGTTTTTACAGGTTTGCCGTCTTCGTAAGCGCGGAAGAACATGCAGTCGAGCCCGTAACGGGGGAAAGTGAAGTTGTCGTAGTCACCACCGAGTTTGGCAGTTCTGAGGTCGGGGGCAAAGACAAGCCGCACATCATTGTATTTTTTATAACCGTAGAGTGAGTTTCTTCCGCCGTTGTAGAGGGGGACCACCTGGAACTCGAGCCCGGGGTTCTTCTCTTCAGCTTCGCGGATCAGTTCTTCCGACTTTGCCTTCTTAATTTCGATCTTCTCCTCACCGGTTTTAGCGGTGAGGAGGGCGTCGTTCAGTTTGTCGGTAATGTCTTCGATGTACACGAGCTGTTCGACGAAAAGATCGGGGATCCGTCGCTCGTTTGCGTCACTTCCGGCATAAAAACCGTCGCGGAGGAAGTCTTCACCATCTTTCTGGCCCTTGTAAACGATGTTGCGGGCGCAGTGATGGTTGGTCATTATCAGTCCGTCTTCGGAGATGAACGATGCCGAGCACCCGCCACCGAAGCGGAGAGCTGCTTTTCTCACTTTTGTGAACCACTCTTCAGAGGGACGGAAATTATATGTCTCCGCGAAGTAATCAACGGGTGGTTTTTCAAAGGTCCACATCTTTCCCATGTCCCATTTGCCGGCTTTTACGGTATCGAGGTCGATCCCCGCGTACTGCGCGAAAAGGGAGGTGGTGACAAACAGTAAGAAAAGCAGCTGCTTAAACATCGTATCGGTTCTCCTGGAGAATTATTTCAGGTATGTGAATTTTCGTGACGCGGTGAATGAGCCCGCGTTCAGTCTGAATATATAGTTTCCGCTGGTTAGACCGGAGGCTTCGAATCTGTAGTTGTGATCTCCCGCTTCCATCTGACCAAGTTCCCTTCTCTCGATCTCCTCACCCATTATGGAGTAAACCGAAAGGTTTACAGAGGAAGTGGCGGGGAGCGAAAAGTTCAGCACGGTCGATGAATTGAAAGGATTCGGGTAGTTCTGCTCGAGAGTGAAATTCTTCACCACGCCGTACTCTGCCTGTATCACTTTGCTGTAAGTTGAAGTGCCGTCGAGGTCATTCTGCTTCAGGCGGAAAAAGTAAGTACCGGCCGTGTTAAGGGGTACAAAGTTTTCATACCTTGTGGGTGAAGTGGTGGTACCGGCGCCTTCAACAGTGGCAACCGAAGTGAAGTTGCTTCCGTCGGTTGAGATCTCAACATCGAAGCCGAGGTTGTTGGTCTCGGTACCTGTGCTCCAGAAGAGCTTTACACCCCCCGGCACCACCTCCGAGGTGAAGGAGGTAAGCTCAACGGGCACCCAGCCGAGAGGATACATTATGAGATCGATGGTGACTTTCTGTCCCGCGGGAAGGTTCACATTGTAAAAGGTCTCGGTAAAATAGTCCGGGTTTGAGAATGAGATAATGTAATTCCCAGGGTAGAGCATGCGGGCGTAAACACCGGTAGCGGAATCGGAATAGACTTCAGTATGCTCATTATCATGGCTGGGGATCGTGACCTGCGCCTTGACCGGATTGCCGTAGGGGTCTTTAATGACACCCTGGAAGCCCGTCAGAAGTTCGGCTGTCAGGTTCAGCCACGCGGCGCGGTTGTAGTTCCAGATCGTGGGCATGTAGGATGCCGGCACAAGTTTGGTGGAGGAAAGTTCTACTGTAAGTTCGCGTCCGTAACGGAAGTATGTGAACCAGTCCTGCCTGCCACCGTAAACGGTGTACCAGTCCCACCCGTTGGTGATGCCGTTGTTCAGATCGTTCAGGTAGCCGTTGTTGTTGCAGTAGAAGTGTACTGTATCGGCGTATCTGCGGGAGATGTTGATCCACCAGTTGTCATCAGCGTGACGGGCGTAACGGCTGTCCCAAGGGTAGTTGACCACTTCGGCACCGCCGTGATAGTTGGCCGACATGTTGAAGTAGTGCTGTGTCCCAAGGTTCATCATGATCTGGGTCTCGGCCTGCCATGCGTAACCGTCAGGGTGGTCCCCCATCACGGGATCGGGGAAGTTGCGGTTCAGGTCGATATTGTTGGCGTTTCCTCTTCTCGCGCCTGTTACCGTGGCATTACCCGAGCGGTAAGTGCCGTCGGGGTTGGCGAGGGGGTTGATCCACACCTCAAGTTCGTTAACGATGCGGGTTACGAGGGGATCGATGTTGTAGTTGGCCAGAAGATAATCGGCAAATCTGATCATGTTTACATACGCGGCGGTCTCATCCCCGTGCATCGAAGATGAGTGCATGAAGCGGGGCTCGGGCTCGCGGGTATTCACATTGTCGGAGATCACCAGGAAGAGTATCTTGCGGCCCTGTGGTGTTGTGCCGGCGTCAACCAGGCGGCAGAGATTGGGGTAGTCGAGCACAAGATCGTTCAACATCTGAACATATGTTTCGTAGCTCGGATATACATCCCACGCTCCGGTGTCGCGCGGGTTGCCCATCTCAACGGGTACGTCACCCGGAGGGGGCAGCACTTCAACCATGTAACCATATTTCTCAAATTTTCTGAATTCATTTTTGTTTGCATACGCGGTAACGAATTTACCGTCATACTTGTCGATCGAAATGATCTTTGTTAGTTCAGAAAGCTCGTTTTTGCTGAAAACGCGGAATCTGAAATAGACTTCGCCGTTGCGCTCGAAGTAGTCGTCGGGGACGGCCTGAGCGAACAGCGAGACGGAAAGAAGCAACAGTACAATAAACTGCTTTAGCATCAGTATCCGGATTTGTATAGGTCGTATAATGTGTCGAAGAACTCATAGCGGGTTTTCCCTTCATGTGCATCGACTATTTCGTTGTATTCATCTTCATCCATTTCGAAGGCCTCGAGGTAGGCCTCGATCTCCGGTCTGGTTACCGGCTCATCGCCTTCGAAGGTGAAATCTTCTTTAACCACGAAGAATCCCGCGAGAGCGAGCTCCTGGATCTTCGTGAACCGTGGATTGGTGTTCCAGAGGTCTTTATAGGGAAAAAGCTGGCAGCCGGCATTGAGGAGGACATCCTGAACATCCTCAACGGGGATATCAGCCGGTCTTCTTCCTTTCTTTATTGCCACGGCGGCGAGCGCTCCCGCGGCCTGACCGATCAGCATAACCACGGGCTGAAGCCTCGTGCAACCGTTCACGATGTGTGAAACGGAGATCGATTTTTCAGCGAGAAGAAGGCCGTTAACCCCGGCGGGAATGAGACAGTCCATAGGGATCTGGAACGGCGCGTTGGCCGGCAGTTCCTCGTGGAGGCGCTCTTCGGGCTCATGAAACATGTGGCTGTGATGGTGATCGAGGAAGTAGTCGCCCACGGCGATCGAGTCGCTGAGGAGCGGCGGCCTTAGGGTGTACTCATCGGGTACAACATCCCACTCACGCATGTAAAAATTGCCTATTCCGCGTCTGCTCTCGCGAACATAAGGAATTGGCGGGAAGTGGTCGGGGGTGTCGTACGCTGTTTCATCGAGGCCCCACTCGGGGTGACCGAGCTTCGTCTGCATGTAGTGGATGTAGTCGCGGGTGAGTTCCTTGGCTTTCTCGAGGTGCCATTCTCTTTTTACAAAATCGTCGTAGATCTCGCGGGTGGTCGGATAGTCGTTCGACCTGAACGGCCAGTTGAGGAGGTACTTGTTACCCGGAAGCGCGGCATAGGAGATGAAGCTATCCCAATCGTGCAGCTTGTGGTTCAGATACTTTTCATCTTTTGAATTGGCGTGCACCGCGGTCGAGTTAACGAACCTTTCGGGATCGTAGTTCTCTGAAGGGGGTACAATTTTAATGTTGTCGGGGTCCTTTTTCAGAATGGCGCAGAAAGTGAGGTCCTGAACTATCTCATCGGGATCGTGAGGGGCAGAAGGTTCGCCTGACTCGAAGGTTGACTCGCGGCCGAACCTGAACGGCAGGCCCGCTTTGTAGAGTAAATCACCGTATTCGGTGGCTTCGATGGTGATTTCGGCGTTAATAAGAACCTCTGAACTTCCGAGACTCCGAACTTCAGTATCTCCGGAGTTCCGGGGTTCTGCGGTTCCGGGGTTCTGCCGTTCTACAACCGCGCCTTTGATGTTGTTGGCGTCTTTGATAACGGAGACGAGTTTCGTGTTGTACCAGATGGTGAGGTTGTCACCCGCCGAGGCGATCAGCTCGTCGAGGGCTTGTTTGCCGACATGGGGTTCGAAGCAGGTGAGGCTTATCCAGCCGGTGAAGGTTTTTTCGGGACCGCCGTAGTGGTCTTCGAGTTTCTTGCGGAACTCACCGAAGAGGCCGCCGCCCACTGCATATTTGTTGCCGTCGAACGCGGTAACACCCGCGGCGAGGAACATTCCGCCCGCCATCGGTGACTCTTCAACCACGAGGGTTTTTATCCCCATCCTTGCTGCCTGTATTCCGGCGCAGATGCCCGATGCACCACCGCCAACTATCAGTAATTCTGTTTTCACATCTATCCTTTTATCTTGTCAGAGTAGAGTTCAAGTTCGGTAAGTTCAAAGATTATGTGTCCCGCGGTAATGTGACCTTCCTGTATGCGCTGAACGTTTCCCGAAGGGATAACGATCGCCACATCAACCAGCGGTTTCAGTTTTCCGCCGTGACCGCCGAGCATGCCGATAACTTTCATCCCCTTCTTACGGGCCATTTCAACGGCTTTAACCACATTCGGTGAATTGCCGGAGGTGGAGATCGCGTAGAGGATATCGCCTTCCGCGCCGAGTGCCTCGACATTTCGGGCGAAGACATTGTCGAAACCGATGTCGTTTCCGCCGGCGGTGAGGTTTGAAGTGTCGGTTGTAAGAGCGATCGCGGGGATCGCGGGCCGGCTGAGTTCATGATTCAGCCTTATAACGAACTCGGTAGCGAGGTGCTGGGCATCGGCGGCACTTCCGCCGTTTCCGCAGAGGAGGAGCTTCTTCCCCGCTCTGAACGATGAGACCATCATGTTTATAGCAGCGAGGATGTCTTCGCCGCACGCGTCGATCATATCGAGTTTTGTCTGGGCGCTCTCATTAAGCGAGGCTACAAGGAAATCTTTCTTGATCATTTCTTCCAAATTTTAAATTGTTTCAATCTACAAACTTAACTGTTTTATACGGTTTAAGCGCACCATTTCCGCCTGAATTGAACATTCCCCACCCGATCGGTGTTACAACATTGTATTTATTATGTGCCGGCGATCCAAAGATGCGGCACGGGGTCCGTGGAATGAATTAACCACTCACCTCTAACCACTAACCACTACAAAAAATGGCCATCTTTTTCATAATCTTCTTCCTTGTTTACGGCTCCGCCAACCTTTATGTCTACCTGAGAGCACTTCAGGCGATCGAGGTGGCGCCTTTTTACGCAAAATTTATTTTCTCGGCGCTGTTTGTGCTCGGGGCTTCCGGATATATCATAGTCAGGGTGTTCGACTGGGACAACTGGCTCTACGATCTGATCCACTTCTGGGGCGCGCTCTGGTTCGCGATACTTCTCTACGCCTTCATGGCGGTTTTTCTGATCGATATAGTTCGCTTGATCGACCGGTTTTTTCCGTTCATCCCCTATAATATTTTTGGAAGTGTAGCCACTTTCAAGCTCGCTGCCTTTGGTGTGGTGATGCTCTATCTGCTGGCGGTCGTGGGTTACGGGTTCTATAATGCCGAGAATATCAAGGTTAAAACACTCGAGATCACACTTCCCAAGAAGGGGAGCAAGCTCGACAGTCTGAATGTGGCCTTCCTCTCCGATACCCATTTTTCACCTATCACGGGTTACGCGAAAGCTGAACAGATCCACGGGATCCTTACGGGCCTCAACCCCGACCTCATCCTGATGGGAGGTGACATTATCGATGATAA
>RHKR01000033.1 GCA_008363265.1 Chlorobiota bacterium | reverse complement strand
CATCGTTTTCCGGATATTCTCCAGAACTTCCTTCTGGTCTATTTCCAGTTTCTTTACCTTTGGTTTTTTCTTTGAAGCATCAGTTTCTTCAACCTGAGGCTCTCTGTTCTTTGGTTTCGGTTTCTTTTTCTTCTTTTTGTTTCTGTCCCTGTCGTCATCGGCGGTGGTAGCGGGTTTTGGTGATTCCGCCGGTGGCTGAGCGGCCGGGCGCGGCTCTTCTTTCTTCTGACGCGGTTCCTCACTCGGCATCCGGCCAAGGATCTTCAGACCCATCGGCTTGCCGGTTCTCGGATCAACGTCATACTTGCGAGCGCCGGCTCTTTTCTCTTCGGGAGCGGCCGGTTCTTCAGGTTCATCCTTCCTTATCAGCGCTTCGATCTCGGGTGAAACCGTGTACTCTTCTTCAACTGGTTTGGAAACTTGCTTTACGACAGGCGGTTTCTCAACTTTTGGGGCTTCCGGAACGACTTTCTCAACAACCGGTTCAATCTTTGTCTCCGGTAGCACGACAGGTTCGGCAACCGGCTCGACCGGCACTTCCTTAACTTCGGGTGCGGGAGGTGGAGGTGGCGCAGCAGGTTTCTCAACCAGAGGCTCCGGCTCCGCGGCAGGCTTTTCTTCGGGAACAGGAAGCTTCTCGTTCATTCCCGAAAGTTTCTTATTGAACTCTTCGAGCTTCTGATAATGCTTCTCAGCCCGCTCCATGTCCTTTTTGAACTGTACCCTAATATCCTCAAACATCACCGCTGTAAGAGGAGTATTAATTGACTTTACATCGTAGCCTTTTTTCTTTAAAAAATCAAGTATTGCCTGCGCGGAAACGTTAAACTGCGAGGCAAACTGGTGAATTCTAATCTTTTGCTCTTTTGCTTCAGACATCTGTCTTTTGTCCTGTCTTTCTATTCCTGCATTCTGCGTGTCAGGATCTCGATAATACTGTCAACCTGCTCTTCATCACCTTCGAATATTTCAAGCAGTCTTTCTCTTCCGGCTTCGATAACTTCGACCACATAATCCAACCCGTTCAACATCAGTTTGTCGTAGACTTCCTGACCCAATTGATTCTTGAGTTCAATGGTCTCAACCTTTCTGTCGTAATCCTCAATGTTCCTTGCTATCCTGTGGAAGTCGATGTGGTATCCGCTGATCTGCATCGCCAGCCGGATGTTAACGCCGCTCTTTCCCACTATCGGTGCTGCCTGTGAGGCATCAGCGAAGATGGTAGCGACCTTGTTCTCACTGTCGATCTCGATCGATTTTAATTTGCCCGGGGCAAGAGCCCTGGTAATAAGGGTTTCAACATCGTCGGAGTAAGGGAAAACGTCAATGTTTTCGTTGGCGAGTTCTTTCGAGATCGAGTGTATCCTTACACCTTTCATACCCACACAAGCACCCACGGGATCGACCCTTTTGTCCATCGACTCAACAGCGACCTTGGCTCTCTCACCGGGCTGGCGGGCGATACGCTTCAGTTCGACGATACCGTCGTAAACCTCCGGCACTTCGATCTCGAGGAGTCTTCTGAGGAGTTCGTCATCTGCTCTTGAGATCACTATCTCAGGGCCGCTCTTCCCTCTTCTGACTTCTTTAACAATGGCTCTTATGGTATGGCCTTTGAAATATCTCTCGTGAGGAATCTGTTCTTCCCTCGGCAGAAGGAGTTCATTCTTGTTGTGATTAACAAGAACATCATTCTTCCGTATCTGGTAGATGTCACCGATTACTATCTCACCCTCGAGCTTCTTGTACTCGTTCAGGATGATCTCCTTCTCGATCTCTCGGATCCTCTGGTTGAGACTCTGTTTGGCAAGATTGATCAGCCTGCGGCCAAATACCGCCAGCTTAAGCTGCTCAACATATTCATCGCCGACATCAAGCTCGTCCTCGTTACCGAGACGGTTAACTTCTTCCAGGCTGATCTCCTTCTCAGGGTTCTCCACCTCTTCGACGATCTCACGGACAAGAAATATCTCGATATCGCCTTTATCCATGTTGACAACCACGGAGTAGTTGGCTTCTTCCCCGTATTTCTTACGGACAAGCAATCCAAAGATGTCTTCAATTATTCCGTGAAGCACATCCTTGTCAACTCCTTTTTCTCTTACCATCGCCGCAAACGATTCAACTATGTCTGCGTTCATCTCTGTCTTCCTCCGCTAAAAACTTACTTTTACCTTGGCGCTCTTTATCTGAGAGAAACCAAGAGTTTTTGTTTCGTTGTTTAATTCAAATGTAATTTCTTCGTTTTCGATCGAGAGAAGTTTCCCTTTGAACTTCTTTGTGCTCTCTTCTTCGAGGTACGCGACCTCAAAATTTCTGCCGATGTGTTTTGTGTATTGTTTCAGATGGATCAACGGCCTGCTCACCCCGGGTGAGGAGACATCAAGCCTCGATGGGCCTTCAAAAAGGTCCATTTCTTCGATTACCTTACTGATATCCCTGCTTATCGCGGCACAAATATCCGCCGTTACCCCTTCTTCCCCGTCGATGAAAAGCTCCACCACTTTTACCCTGCCTTCGCCGCGTGTCACGAAATCGATGAACATCATCCCGTGCTGTTCCACAGTGCTTAGACAGATATCTTTTAGTTTTTGAAGGTTGTCACTCATATATGCTCTCTAAAAAAAAACGCCCTGTCTCCGTAGGGCGAATAATCAGATTACAAATATACCATTTTTTAAAGAAAATAGCAAATATCAGAGGGTTTCCGGCCTATGCCCTTCTCACGTCCGGGATCATTGCGTGCTGCAAAAAAAAGCAAAATAACTAAAGCAAAAGTCCTCTTTTCCTTTTACACAAAAAGAATATTTTATTATATTGTTTCTTATTGACCTTATTTTTCGGGAATTTCCATGAACCTGCGTGATCTCAAAATTGGCACCCGCCTTACCCTTGGATTCGGACTGATAACAGTTCTGATCATCGTGTCGTTTTATCTTGTATTTTCCAGGGTGGAGACACTCACCGAACTGACAGAGAAGATATATAATCACCCTTTCGCGGTGACCAATGCGGTAAATTCCGTCCAATTTCATAGCCGGTATATCCAGGATCTGCTCCACCAATCAGTCATATTTCCTGAGCATATCGATTCAGTGAAGAAGATCATCGATTCTCTCGATGAAAAGATAATGGTCAACATTCAACTTGCACGTCAGAGATATCTTGGTGATAAAACAGACCTCGAGCTGTTTTCCCACGCTTACAACAAGCTTTCAGCAACCCGTTCTGCAATTATCAGTGACATCGAGTCAGGTAAAATCGAAGACGCGATCCTGAAACTGAAGAAACGCGAAGGGACTGTTGAGGGGAACAATTCTGCGATAGAGAAAGTGCTTAAATTCGCTTTGAATAAAAGCAGTGAATTTCATGCAACCGCGCGGCAGACCAGAGAAGAGTCGTTGCTGATGATATCTGTTATTCTGTTTCTGCTCCTTCTGTTCACTTCCGCGGTCAGTTTCGCGATCACGCGGGATCTTAAGTGGGGTGTAAACCTCCTTCTGGAAGGGGTAAGAAAGGTAGGACGGGGTGACTATGGTTCGAAGATAGTGGCTGACACCCGTAGTGAGATCGGTTTGCTGGCAGACGAGGTAAATATTGTAAGTGATTCTCTTCTGGAGTACTCGACCGGGGCCGCGGCATCTGACTGGGTAAAATCCGGATTGAACAGGCTCGGTGCCCTTACAAGGGAGGTTGAATATCTTGAAGCAATGAGCAGCCGGATAGCTGATTTCATGGCCGGGTATTTGAACGCCGGTGTTGTTGCAATATATGTAAATCGCGACACTTCTTCCGGGTTGACACTAACAGGCGGATTCGGGCTGCCTGATCATGACTCAGTAAGAGCTTCCATGATGGCAAGGGAGCGCCTTCTTGGTGAGGCCGCAGCAAAGGAAGAGTATAAAATATTAACCGGACTCGATGAAACCTACTTCAAGATCTCATCGGGAACGGGTGAAATGCTGCCGAAAGCGTTGCTGCTCCTTCCGTTGAGAAGCAAAAGCCGTATAGTCGGCGTGCTTGAAGCCGGACTGTTTGCCGCGGGTATCGACGGGCCGACAGGGAGTTTCCTGAATGAAGCAGCGGAAACCATCGGACTCACAATAGAATCTGCCCTGGCGAAGGAAGAATTAACCGCTACATTGAAGCGGACACAGGACCTGGCCGAAGAACTTAACCGCCAGGGTGAAGAGCTTAGAGAATCGAATATCAGACTCGAAACCCAGCAGGAGGAACTCAGGGTTGCGAACGAGGAACTCGAAGAACACGCGAATGCACTGAGACTCTCAGAAGCCAAACTCAAATCACAGCAGGAGGAGCTTGAGGTGGTTAATGAGGAACTTGAGGAGAAGAATACCGCCCTCCAGATACAGAAAGCCGAGGTTCAGCGCGCACTTGAGGATGTCGAGTTGAAAGCCGAGGAACTCGCAAGGTCGAGTAAATACAAATCAGAATTCCTCGCCAACATGTCGCACGAGCTCAGAACCCCGCTGAACAGCCTTCTGATCCTCTCGCAGATGCTTATGGACAACAAGTCCGGGAACCTCTCGCATGAGGAGGTTGAATCAGCGGCTGTGATCAATAAGAGCGGGGCTGACCTGCTCGATCTGATAAATGAGATACTGGACCTGTCAAAGATCGAAGCAGGAAAGATGGAACTCCATTTCAGCAAGGTGAACGTGCAACAAGTATTCAAGAGCCTTGAATCCCTGTTCAAACATCCGGTATCAAAGAAGGGCCTCGATTTTGAGATTATTATCGAGGATGAGACACCCATTGAGATCGATACCGACCGGATGCGGCTCGAACAGGTGCTAAAAAACCTTCTGACGAATGCCATCAAGTTTACACAGTCAGGCAGTATTTCACTTAAGGCAGGCAGACCTGAGAAGGATACCGTTTTTGGAAGAAAGAACCTGACCCCGGAAAATACCATTGCCATTTCAGTGATCGATACCGGTATCGGGATCCCCTATGAAAAACAAAAAATAATTTTTGAAGCTTTTCAGCAGGCCGATGGAAGCACCTCGAGGGAATATGGAGGTACGGGGCTTGGACTTTCCATCTCCAGGGAACTTGCCAGGCTGCTCGGCGGTGCGATCGGGCTTAAAAGCCGGCCTGGTCAAGGTTCAGAATTTACAATTTATCTACCCGTCGGTTCCAATCAGGAGCAGAGCGCGGGCACAATGCCTGAAACCGGCAGAAAACATGTGCAGGCTCCCGGAAAGGCCAAAGGGCCCCTGGAGATCGTAGCACCGGTGGTCAGGAACAGAAACACCAGAACAGGGACTGTCCCAAGCGAGACCACCGTAAAAGACGACCGTGACTCACTAACTGATAATGACCGCACTGTTTTGGTAATTGAAGACGATCCCGTCTTTGCTGATCTGCTCTACAAGGAGTGCAGGGAGCAGGGGTTGAAAACCCTCGTTGCCCTCAACGGCACCGACGGTCTCGATCTGGTCGAGCGTTTTAAACCCATCGGCATATTGCTGGATCTCGGATTACCGGATATGAACGGGCTGGACCTGCTGACCACCCTCAAGGAGAACTCGGCTACACGTCATATCCCTGTTCACATTATCACCGGTTCGACCGACTCAAGGTTCGCGCTTCAGAAAGGTGCGATCGGGTTCCTCACCAAACCTGTCGGGAAGGCAGACATTGATGAGGCCCTGAGAAAAGTTGAAGACTTTCATGCTAAAAAAGTGAAAGACATCCTCCTGATCGAAGATGATCCCGCCCTCAGAAACGCGATTTCAAAGCTTATCGGAGATTCTGACGTAAAGATCACCCCGGTTGACACAGGTAAGGCTGCCATCAGGGAACTTGGAGATCACAGCTACGATCTCGTGATCCTGGATCTTGGTCTTCCGGATATGACAGGATTCGATCTTCTCCATTTTATCGATGAGAACCAACTCGATCTCCCCCCAATTATCGTCTACACGGGAAAAGACCTCACACGTGAAGAGGATTCAGAACTCAGGCACTATGCCGAGTCGATAATCATAAAGGGAGTGAGATCTGAAGAACGCCTCCTCGATGAAGCCGCGCTCTTCCTCCACAGACTGGTCGACAAGATGCCGGAGCAGAAAAGAAGGATGATAATCGATCTACACGAAACTGATGCCCCCTTCAGGGATAAAACTGTGCTCATCGTGGATGACGACATGAGAAACGTCTTCGCCATTTCAAAATTGCTCTCCGACAAGGGAATGAACATCCTGAAAGCTGAAAACGGACAGAAGGCACTCGACATAATCAATACTGCCAAAGGGATCGATCTTATCCTCATGGATATAATGATGCCCGTGATGGACGGTTACGAAACAATGCGAAGGATCAGGATGATCGAGGAATTCTACAAGATCCCGATCATCGCCATCACGGCAAAAGCTATGAAGAAAGACTATGAAGAGTGCATAGCCGCCGGCGCGAGTGATTACCTGCCGAAACCGGTGGATATCGACAGACTTTTCTCGATGCTGAGGGTGTGGCTTTACAGATGACCGGAAAGATATATTAATGTTAGGCAAAATTGAAAAAGAGAATCTGGAGCTTAATCTCCTCCTCGAGGCTATCCTCAAGTGCTACGGATACGACTTCAGGAACTACGCGCGGGCATCCCTGCTGAGAAGAGCGAACCTCTTCAAGGATAGTATTGACCTCGCCTCTATTTCCGAGCTGATCCCGAGGACGATCCATGACCCCGGGTTCTTCAGTAAGCTGGTCTACAACTTCTCGATCACCTATACAGAGTTGTTCAGGGACCCCGGGTTCTACAAACAGTTGTCGACCGTTGTTTTCCCGATCCTCGAAACTTACCCTTACATTAAGATATGGCATGCCGGGTGTGCCACCGGGGAAGAGGTTTATTCAACCGCAATTATGCTTAAAGAGGCGGGAATTTACGACAGGTGTACCATTTTCGCGACCGACTTCAACGATTCGGCACTCGCTACCGCCAAGGCCGGCATCTACCGTATCGACGACATGAAACAATACATTGCCTCATATCAGACCGCCGGAGGGATTCACCCTTTCTCCAATTATTTTACCGCAGGTGAACACTCGGTCACCATGGCAAAAGATCTGAGAAAGAATATAACCTTCGCCAACCATAATCTGGTTCTCGACGGTATTTTCGGAGAAATGCATCTTATATTGTGCAGAAATGTTTTGATCTATTTTAACAAGGAACTTCAGAACAGGGTGCTTGAACTGTTCAACAACAGCCTTGTTCATGGGGGATTCCTCTGTCTCGGAAGCAAGGAATCCATAAGGTACAGCAGCGTTGCGGGCGAATTTGCCATCGTCGATGAGAGGGAGAGGATCTATAAAAAGAAATATTCCCCGCCGGGGGTTGAGAGCCGGGAGTAATGAAAGCGATAGTTGTTGGTACTTCGGCAGGAGGCTTGAATGCCCTTAATGTCCTGATCTCCGGGATCAATTTTACGTTGAACGTACCGGTAATGATCGTCCAGCATTCCTCGAGTTCGGGCGAGCACCTGCTTCCTCCGATACTTCAGGAATTCACCGGCATGCCTGTACTCGAAGCCGAGGACAAGATGGAAATTCTGCCGGGACATATTTATATTGCGCCTCCAAATTATCACCTTATGGTGGAAGATGACGGTACCTTATCCCTCTCAACCGACAAAAAGGTAAATTATTCAAGGCCGTCGATCGATGTTCTTTTTGAATCGGCAGCCAGGTTTTACAGGAAAGGGCTTGTGGGCATAATACTCACCGGTGCGAACAATGACGGTGCCGCCGGAATGGTTGCAATTGCTGAGCATGACGGGCTCACAATCGCTCAGGACCCCGAAACCGCCGAGTTTCCATACATGCCCGAAGCAGCAATTTCAACGGGTAAAATTAAACTGATACTCTCACTGGAGAGTATAGTCGATCAGATCACCGGTCTGTCCGGACGGGAAGAAATTTAGGATTTATTTATGACCAAACAGAAGATACTGATTGTTGATGACATAGAAGCTAACCTGATCTCACTTGAGAGGGTGCTTGCCGGCCTGAATGTGCAGGTCGTAAGGGCCTCGAGTGGTAATGATGCGCTGATCGCGATCCTGAATCATGATTTCGCGCTTGCGATCATCGACGTGCAGATGCCTGTAATGGACGGATATGAACTTGCTGAATATATCAGGAGCGAGAAGAGAACAGAATCACTACCGGTGATTTTCCTCTCAGCCGTCTATTCTGATGAGTATCATGTATTCAAAGGCTATGAGTCGGGTGCTGTTGACTTCATGACCAAACCCTTCAACCCTTATTATCTCGTAAGGAAAGTTGAAATATTTCTGGAACTCGCCCGTCAGAAGGAACTCCTTCGCGAAAAACTGGAGATAGAGCACTCGAAGAATTACCTGGAGAGCGTCGTCGGTGCGATCAGTGACGCACTTATAGTGCTCGACCTTAACGGACGTGTTACCAACGCCAACCGCGCGGCTTGCGCTATGCTCGGCTACTCAGCAGAGGAGATGCAGCAACTGTCGATCGAAAGGATCACCAATGAAGGTCTATCACAATCCTGGATGAAAGATATTACCGGTTCAGGTACTGAATGTTCTCCCCCGGTGGAATCTCTGCTGACCGGTAAGAACAGGAACAGTATCCCGGTGATGATCTCGGGATCAGTGATGAAGGACAATGACGGAAAGATCAACGGCTCGGTAATAATAGCCTATGATATCTCGGAAAGAAAGAAGTTTGAAGCAGGATTGATCGAGGCCAGGAAAAAATCGGAGGAGATCAGCAGCCTCAAGTCCCATTTCCTCAGGTCGATGAGCCATGAGATCAGAACCCCGCTAACCGGTATTTCCGGTTATACTGAAATGCTCTTGGGGATGGTAACTGATGAAGAGCAAAAAGAACTTCTTGGTAAGATACTGATCTCAGGAGAAAGGCTGGGCCACACACTTAACTCAATCCTCGACTTTTCAAAACTCGAATCCGGTGCAGCCCTGCCTTCGATGGAACAGGTGGACCTGAGTGAGGAAGTGAAAAAGACCGCGGGATTCTATTCCAGCCTTGCCTCGGAAAAAGGCCTGATATTTAACAGCGTGACAGATGCTCACATCACAACTGCGACCGTGGACCGCGAACTCTTCAAGCAGGCGCTTAATCATCTTCTCGATAACGCCTTTAAGTTTACAGTTTCAGGTTCAGTTACAATTGTGATGGAAAACCGCCTTTTTAACGGTGTAATGGTTATAGATGTAAAAGTAAAAGATACTGGCATAGGGATCAGTCCCGAGAACAAAAACAGAATATGGGAAGAGTTCAGGCAGGAAAGTGAAGGCCTGAGCAGACGTTATGAAGGTGCCGGGCTTGGTCTTACAATAGCCAGGAAGTTCATCGAAAGGATGGGTGGGACCATCGACTTTACGAGTTCTTCCGGAACCGGAACCACATTCGTTCTTACCCTGCCGGTCTCAACCGGGGCTGGGATCATGCCCCCCCCCGGAAAAATCCGCCAAACCGGAAGCGGATGTACCGGTTGCTGCAACCTCTCCCATGAAACCAAAAGTACTCTATGTTGAGGATGAAAAACTAAACAGGGACCTGGTGAATATGTTCTTAAGAGATATCGTGGAACTTGATCTTGCGGCTACCGGAGAGACCGGATTGGAAATGGCCATACAAAACCGTTATGACGGATTTCTTTTGGATATTAATCTCGGACCCGGAATAAACGGTGTTGAGGTTGCAAAAAAGCTGAGGGAAATCGACCACTACCGCGAGATCCCGGTGGTGGCTCTGACTGCCCTGGCTTTGAATGGTGACAAGGAGTCTTTCCTGGCGCAAGGTTGCAGTCATTATATGTCGAAACCCTTCTCCAAAAACGGGATAAGGAGTTTTGTTCAGGAAATTTTCAGGATTGGTCCTTCGTCAATCTGAACTCGGCCATTTTATTCTTGATCCTCTTGGTCAGTTCGATCGTGAAGTTCTCATGCCTGACCTTGTCTCCGGGGTTGAGTATCTTACCGGTAACATCCGAGACAAATCCCGCGAGTGTGGTGTATTCTTCCGACTCGGGAAATTCACTCTCAAAATAATCATTCAGGTCGGTGATGCTCATATTGCCGAGCACGATCCATGAACCGTCAGGCATCTCTGAAACTTCAGCAGGCTCACCATCCGCCTGAAGTGTAATGTCGCCAACTATCTCACCCAGAATATCCTCGAGTTTGATGATACCTTCAGTGCCGCCGTATTCGTCGGCAACTATCGCCGCCCTTATCCCCTTCAACTGCATTTCACGGAGTATCTCGGAAATATATTTGGTTTCGGGAACGAAGTGCGGAGGCCTGATCGCCCGTTTAATTTCATAGTCGTTGTTCACGATGTAGTGACGCATCAGTTCTTTAACGTTCACAATACCCGTGATATTATCCAGCGAATCTTCATATATGGGAACTGAATTGTAGCCTGTTCTGATGATCTCTTTGAAGTCGTGCTGGGGGTCGCCCGTCAGTTCAACTGCCGCCATTTCAGTTCGTGGGATCATTACGTCATAGGCGGTAAGATCGTGAAACTCGAGAACATTCTCGAGGATCTCATGTTCTTCTTCCTCCAGTTCCCCCTTTTCAAGTCCGGCATCCAGCAGTTTTTTAATGTGCTCTTCAGAAACAAGTGTGATCGAATAGTTCGGTTCCGCGCCGAACGGTTTCAGAAACGGACGGGCGATCCCCTTCAGAGTGGTTGTGAACAACCGCCCTGTTAAATCGATCACGAGAAGGATATAGTAAACGAAGGGCACCAGGTTCCGGGAGTATTTCTCACCAAACCCGCGGGGAATGTAAATTGCGATCAGCCAAAAGAGGGATGCAACGGGCACCGATGAAACGATGACGGGCAGCCACCAGCCGTATCCGCGGATATCGATGCCTATGTCATGAAGATAATCGAGAAGAAAACTTTCTATAATTATAAGACCAACCGAAAATATCGCGTAGCGGAGGATCTCGGCGGTTTCATTCATACTGTGTGCCGCATCCTGAAAACGCTCGAGTTTCCCGATATTCGGGTCTTCTTCTCCCGGTTTCTCATCCTGGGGATATGCAAGCAAAACCGTTTCGGCGAGCGTTACGAGCATGCCAAGCACAAAAACGAGAAAAACCGACAATAAAATTGAAAACATCTGGTCCGTTTGTTTATAAATCTACTTTTACCAAATGCAATTTTACGATAAATAGTTTAATTCTCCTTAAAAAGTAACAGCGGCACCATCTCATACTTCATCCCTCATACTTCATCCCTCATACTTCATCCCTCATACTTGTTATGTTAAAAATCAATAGTGGCACCCAACTTTTCTCCAATTTCTGCACAAATTTCGTTTATTTATTCGCTTTGTCCTCTTAGTTACCGAAAGGGGT
>RHKR01000548.1 GCA_008363265.1 Chlorobiota bacterium | reverse complement strand
CCTCGACTCCGCAGTTCCACGAAAAATTTTCATTAGCCCCGTCCCGGTTGTTTTCCCTGTTCGCTTCATTATGCTTAAGGTTGTAGGAGACAAGATCGTTCAGGGTGAAACCATCGTGACAGGTCACAAAATTTATCCCGCGGGCGGGGTTCCGCAAGGGATCAGGGTAGATATCGGGACTGGCAGCGATCCTCCTGACAATGGTCGGAACGAGTCCTTTATCACCCCGGGCAAATCTTCTCACATCGTCCCTGAACTTGCCGTTCCACTCAGCCCACTTGTAACCGGCAAATGACCCCACCTGATAAAGTCCACCGGCATCCCAGGCTTCGGCTATAAGTTTAGTGCCGGCGAGTACAGGGTCTGACTCTATCTGCCAGAGGATCGGCGGGTCCTCAAGCGGCTCTCCGTCAGCCCCGCGGGAGAAGACCGAGGCGAGATCGAACCGGAAACCATCGACGTGCATCTCGGATACCCAGTATTTCAATGAATCGATGATCATCCTTTTTACAACAGAATGATTCGCGTTCAGTGTGTTGCCACAACCGGTGTAGTTGGCGTAACGGTACCTGTTGTTCTCGTCGAAAATGTAATAATCGTTATTCTCGAATCCACGGTATGAGAGAACGGGTCCTGTCTCATCCCCCTCGGCGGTATGGTTGAACACTACATCGAGGATCACCTCGATACCCGCTTTATGGAATGCTTTAACCATGTCGCGGAACTCGTTCACAGGCCCCAAAAGTGACTGATCGGAGCTGTAAGCCCTGTGCGGTGCAAAGAAGGCGAAGGGATTGTAGCCCCAGTAGTTCACCAGTGGCGGTCTCACGTCGTGAGGATCGAATTGCTGGATGGGCAACAGTTCAACAGCAGTGATACCGAGGTCTTTCAGATACGGTATCTTGTCGATCAACCCTCTGAATGTCCCCCTGTGCTCCTCGCTTACTCCCGAGTTCGGGTTCGCGGTGAACCCTTTCACATGGAGTTCGTAGATAACGGTACGCGTACGGTCGAGATTCAGGGGCACGTCCCCTTCCCAGTCATAATCGGTGGTGTCCACAACCACGCTCCGCATCGAGCAGTGGAGATTGCTCCCCGGCTTCCGCGCCGCCTCCCTTTTGTAGAGGTTATCGGTTATGAGGCGCGAATAGGGGTCGACGAGCACCTTCTCCGGATCGAACTTGAGGCCCTGTTCGGGCTTGTAAGGTCCGTAAACCCTGTATGCATAAACCTGTCCGGGACCGATCCCCTGCACAAAACAGTGCCAGTAAAAATATGACCTGTTGTTCAGGATATTCAGCCTGATTATGTCAGCAGGGTGCTCCGCTTCAGGGGAATCGAACAGAAGGAGCTCGACCATGGTGGCGTTACGGGAATAGACACAAAAGTTAACCCCCGACTTGTCGGGGGTTACTGTTGCTCCCAATGGAAAACTTTTTCCGGGAAGGACTCGATTGTGCATTTTATCTTCCAAGTATGAATATCTCGTAGCCTGAAGGGGGTATTTTGAGCCTTAAGTGATCAGCCTGCGGTATCACCCTCTCTTTGGTTAACGGATTTTCGATATAACCGGTATCATAGAACTTCGGCAGATCAAGCTCGACCGACTGCTCCTCCATCGACTTGTTGAGAAGCACAAGAACTCTTCCGTGAACGTCGGATCTGATATATCCCAATACATTCTTTGAAGCGTAAATGGGATACAGGTCACCGTAACGGAGGGCTGATATCCGGTTCCTGAGTTTGATCAGTTCAATAACCTCACCCTTTGTTTTCTTTTCAAGTTCGTTGAGTTTGTCATCGAAGTACATCATGCGTCTGTTGTCAGGGTCGGAAGCGCCGGTCATGCCGAACTCGGAGCCGTAATAAACCACGGGAAGTCCGGGGATCGTCATCATGTAAGCATAATAGAGTTTTAGCTTGTCGTAACTCGCCGGATCGTCAACTTTTGGAGGGTTGTTCCAGCCGATCTCTGCCGCACGGCCATCGTTTATCTCCAGATCGCCGTCAGCGTAAGCCATGTAGCGGATCTTGTCGTGGC
>RHKR01000547.1 GCA_008363265.1 Chlorobiota bacterium | reverse complement strand
GAAGTGCCTCTGACCACACGATCAGAGCAGCTTCTCGGCAAGCTTGCCCCAACGGGAGTTGAGGGGTACGGCGGAAAGTCGGCCCTAACAAAGGCTATATTCACCGGTATCGATGCCCTTGCCGGTGCCACTCAGGAAGAGAAGATACTTATTGTCTACACCGACGGCAACGAAAGCAGCGGATCGCTCGATTCACTGGTCGAGTACGCGCTCGAGAATGACGTTACGATCTGCGCCATCGACTTCGGCACCGAAATAAACAAGGACTTCCTGAAAGAACTCGCGGTTCTGACCGGCGGAACTTACAATCACATGTACATGTCATCCGAGTTCCAGAGGGTGTACGCGGATATTTACAGGAGGGTAAGTCACGCGTACATCTTCCAGTACACACCTGTTGAGTTCGGCGACCATAATGTCGGGATCAAATTCTGCATGCCTGAGTATGAAATAGAAACTTTTGCCAGCTTCAATAACACCCCTGAAGTGAACATTCCGGTGCTTCTTTCGATCTACTTCGATTTCGGGAAGTACAGCCTCAGACCTGAATCGGACCGCGCACTTTTATCCGTGGTTGATCTTCTCGGGAAGTACCCGCAGTTCAAGATCGATATCAGCGGCCACACCGATAATGTGGGTGACAAGGCCTTCAACCTGAAACTGTCTCAGCAGCGCGCCGATGCCGTAAAGGAAGAACTTATAAAACACGGTATCGATGGCACAAGGATCACCTCCAAAGGTTTCGGAGACTCCCAACCCGCTGCCGACAACACCACCGAAGAGGGAAGAGCCGCTAATAGAAGGACGGAGTTTGTAATCAGGTATTAGGAAATGTGAAATGTGAAATGTGAAATGTGAGGTTTTAGTGTGGAGTGTAGAGTATAGAGTGTAGAGATAATCCCTCCTTACTCCAAACTATACACTCCACACTAAATAAAGTTATTTAAGAAGGCTAACTTTTCTTATGCTTTGCCCGCTTTTTGAAACAAGGCGGACGAAATAAACACCTGAGTTGAGGCCGGTGGCATCGAAGGTTACCTGATGCTGACCCGCGGGCATTTCACCGCTAATGAGAACTTTGACCAATTCACCGGTGGCGTTGTAAACCTTCATTTCGGCGAAACCGTCAGCGGGCAGGGCATAGCGGATAACGGTTGATGGATTGAACGGGTTTGGGTAGTTGCTGTGGATCGTCAGGTTTTCAGGAACAAGGTCGAAATTAACGGTTTCAACTTTTGTGTAGGTAGCCGTTCCATCGTAGTCGATCTGTTTCAGTCGCACATAAACCTCGCCGTTCGGAAGACCTGTGATGAAATAAGAGTAGTTTGTTTCAGCGAGGGTTGTTCCTTTACCCGCTATGAAAGCTTCCGTGCTGTAAATATTCCCGTCTGTACTTTTCTCAATCTCAAAGCCGTAGTTGTTAGTCTCCGATGCTGTTGTCCACTCGAGCAGAATGCCTTTGCTTTGACTTGTCGCGGTGAAGGATGTAAGTTCAACAGGAACTGATGAAGCGAACCTGCTGCTTGAAGAGTTCAACACCTCTTTTGTTACATCATCCTGCACATAAGCAATGGCGTATGTGTTGCTGTCGACCCATGCTGACTCGAACTTGTACCTGTAGGTGAACTGGTACATTCCGGGCGCCGTTGGGTAGTTTTCACCGGCGGATGTGGGTACAGCTTTTCTGAATACATGGGGGAAGAATCTTTCTCCGTTGCTTCCGGGGGCTGTTGTGTAATTAATAGGGTCTTCAATCGCGAGCACACGAAGCTTCCATGTCCCGGACGGCAGGGTGGAAAGATTTGTAGTCTGAACCGTCACTTCAACACTGTCCGGTGATATCCTTTGGTGGAAAACAGTAAGACCCACAGATGCAGGTACTGCCATTCTGGTGTTGTATGCTCCGGAGAGGTTCGCCGGTGTGAACGGCCACACATCCACAATAATTCCATCAACGTTCAGCCATGGTGTGGCATTAACGTTACCTTTCATGAACTGGATACGGTCGCGGTTCTGCTGAATATTGTGCTGATACATCGGATCG
>RHKR01000032.1 GCA_008363265.1 Chlorobiota bacterium | reverse complement strand
ACATCATCCTTTCTGCCTCTGAGAAGTTGGGTGTATAAAAGATATAAACTCTGTAACTCCCGTTTGTTTGCTTTTTCCAACATGGAATACGATCGTGGTTCATCAATCGAGTACGCAATTGGCCACTTTGCCCAATGTCTATAATGTTTCCATTTGCATCAACTATTGCATATAAACCTCCTAAATCATTTATTTGACTCAAATTAAAAAATGGGCCTTCGAAAAAATATTGACCTATCCACATAACTTTACTCCTTATTATTAGCTTACCTGCCATTGAAACCGTTGAAATTTATAGAAGCTTTGAGCTCTCCCTTGTTTTTGGGGTAAAAATGCACTACCCTCCAAATCGTATCCGTACATTTCCATAGTTATCAAACTTGAATTGATAGTCCAAATGAGCCCGGTTTAATGAGTATTGGACTCATCCATGTAGTATTATGCCCTTCTACCAGACAATCTGATTCCTCTACTTGTCCGAAATAATATGACAGAGCAAATGCCCTTAAATCCCGCATACTTTATTCTCAATATTTGATATTCGCTAAATAAAAATACAAAAAACTAAAGGTAATCTCAATAGACTCTATGTTAAATAATGGTTACCCCCCCCTCAATTTCCGCCCTCCTGTGCCATTTAAATTCATAACCCCTTATAAATAAACCACTTACAAATCGCCTTTAATGCAAAAATGTGTCGAAACATGACGGAAACGGGTGAAATCACTACATTTGCGACATAAAATGTGTCGAATTCTTGTCAGAAAGCGGAGTGGTATGTCGAAAAGAGTTTTATTGTTCGTGGTGGTGTTGGCCGGTATGGTGTTTGGGCAGGTGGTTTTCACGCGGGTTGATCACCCTGTTTACGGGCTTTTCTCCCGGCTGGATGCCCGGCATGTCATCCGCTTTAATTCGGAAGTGTTGCCCCTCTCCCGCATGGAGGTGGCTAAACTCCTTCTCGAACTCGATGAGAAAAAACACCTCCTCAACCCCCTGGAACAGGAGGAACTTCAGTTTCTCAAAGCAGAATTTTGGTTGGAAATAAATAAGGCAGGATCCACCAAATCGAATATAGAAGGAAGTGGCCATAATACGGCGAATACCACCACCGAGCACACAGAGCTCACAGAGAAGGATATTAGCTATAAGTTATTAGCTATTAGCGATAAGAGCTCTAACATCGCCTCAACGGTCTCAAATTCACTCAATAAAAACCCCTCAGTGAGCTCTGTGTGCTCCGTGGTTTATAATGACCTTAGAACATGCACTACTGATTACATTACACATGGCTCTGTGGTTTATAACGACCTTAACACAACCGAACGATTTTGGTTATATAAGTACACCGACGACCAATTCGCGTTAAGGGTATCGCCATTGGCGGGGTATGGTGTTCGCTCGGTGGCGGGGGAGACGAACACGATCCGCTGGCCGGGGCTGAAGTTTTTTGGGTATGGGGGCGACTGGTTCGGGGCGTCGTTCGAGTATGTCGATTTTGGTGAAACGGGGAGCAATACCGACCGCGCGAAGAAGTTCACACCGGTAACGGGGGCGTATGTCAATCTTCAATCGGGCAGCACATTCGAGTACAGCGATGTGAAGGGATCGGTTTCGGCAAGCTGGAAGTGGGGCAGCATTTCGGTTATTAAAGATTATCAGAGGTGGGGCCACGGTCAGTTCGGACAGGTGATAATTTCAACCAAGGCGCCTTCGTTCACGCAGATCCGCTTTCACGCCAATCCCGTAAGCTGGTTCAGGTTCAACTACTTCCAGGGTTGGGTTAATTCACTGGTTTACGATTCGGCAAACGCGTTCTGGTCGCACCCCGAGAGTATGAGTCCGAGCCGCATTGTGCCTTATAAAGACAAGTATGTCGTGGCCAACCTCGCGACTTTCTCGATAATCGACGAGCTCGATCTCTCCCTCGGCAACGCCTTCGTTTACGGTCCCAATTTCCGCTTCGAAACCCTCATCCCCTTCCTCTACTACAAGGTGATGGACCACAACACGGGAAGAATTGCCGCCGACGACGGGAACGGGATGATCTTCTCCGACTTCAAGGTGCGCTTCCCGAAGGATTTCCTCTTCTACGGCTCCACCTACATCGATGTGATCAACTTCCGCGACCTCCTTAATGGCCGCTTCGACAACCAGTGGCTGGCCTTCACGCTGGGCGCGCGACACTTCAACTTCCTTATTCCAAATCTCGATGTGTCGCTCGAGTACACGCGTGTTAACCCGTGGAACTACGAGAACCGGAACGACCTGGCGAGCTATAAACACCTGGGCTACCAGCTCGGCCACTGGATCGGACAGAATGCCGACCAGCTCCGCTTCCAAGTGAACTACAGCCGGTTCAGGGGTCTGCGCCACTTCGCTTATGTGGAGTGGGTAAGAAAAGGGGTGGAAGCCGATATCGCCATCGCCTACAACGCGAAGAAGTACGGCACCATTTCGTTCCTGCAGGGTCCGCTCAGAAGGGATTTCCGATTCGGCCTCGAAACCACCTGGGAGCCCCTCCACGAGCTTAAGCTCCGCGGCTACTATGAGTTCTCCTCCATCTCCGATGAAGACCCAACGAGAACACCCGGCTACCTGAGGGGTACGCAGCATTCTTTCGGACTTATTGCGAGTTATGGGTTTTAGGGGGTGCCGGCAATAGGGTGAATACCACCACCGAGCTCACAGAGACCACAGAGGGGGGTAGGGGTTCAAGAAGGCGAAAATCACCACCGAGCGCACAGAGATCACAGAGGGGGGAGATTAGAAGAGACTCTTCGAATCAAATCCCAAAGTCTCTCTTTAAAAACTACTCAGTGAGCTCTGTGCTCCGCCGCAGGCGGACTGTGGTTAATAACGACCTTAGCTTATGCACAAACGATTAAACATATTTTAACAACCACTCTTTCCGAAGCTGATCAACTTCTTTCTTTTTGCCTTTGAGGAAGTGATCCCCTTCTTCGAGAAGGACGAGGCGGAAGTGCATCCCCAGCTCGAGGAAGCGGGAGGTGATCTTAAGTGCCTGGGTTGGGGGGACGGTATCGTCTTTTGTGCCGTGGATGATGAGGTATTTGCAGTCGCGCGGAAGTTCATCCGCGAAGTGGATGGCTGAGCGATTCTCCTGCGCGGAGGGACCTTCAATTTCAACGACGCGCTGAATTGCTGCCTGTATCCGGGGGACGGTGGTGCAGCACTCGGCGACATCGGTTATTCCGCCTGAGATTATCGCCGCTTTTACATCGTGCCTTTTTCTGAGGGCGAGGTATGTCATCATTCCGCCGCGGCTCCACCCTTCCATCGCCCAGCGGGAAGTGTCGGCGAAGGGGATGTCGTTTGCTATCTCCATCAGATTCAGAATATCGTTAACTTCACTTCCTCCGAACTCATCGTGAGCGTCGCGCTCGAATGTTGCCCTGTACATAGAGGCGAACACCACAAACCCCCAGCTCGCCAACTGACCAAACATCCCCTTCGCCGTGAACCGGTCGATCGCCCCCCGCTCCTTTGATCCGCCGCGATTCCAAACCAAACAAGGGAAATGTGAAATGTGAAATGTGAAATGTGATTCCTCCCCACTCTGCGTTTCTCTGTTTAATCCGTGTGTATCTGCGTGCTGATCGCTAATAGCTAATAACTCATCGCTCATCACTGTTTTGGGATAGGCAAGATACCCATGAACCTGATGGCCATCGGAGTTATAGATAATGGCTTCCACGATGGTGTCGTCGATGGCGGGGGCGCCCCAGCCGGAGCGGAGCATCTGCAACTGCTTTTCGGGAAGGGCGATTACCTCACGATGGATTATATTTGAGATCATAAAATTTCGGAAAAAGTGAAAAAATCGAATATCAAATCTAAGAAAATCGAATCTTCGGGCGGAAGTGCTGCCCGTAAAAGCCTAATTGCGAAGGTTGGAATTGGCGTGCTGATCCTGGCGATGATCGCCCTCTTCATTGTGCCGAATGTGATGAAGGCCCCCGCCACAACTTCACCTGATGACAGTTTTGATGAGGTGCCGTTCACTAAGGAGGGGACCGTCACCATTTCCGACTCCACGGGCAAGCCGAAGATCACGATCGATGCCGAGTTCGCCGATACGGAATACGATCGCCAGCGGGGCCTGATGTTCCGCAGATCGATGCTCGAGAGCCAAGGCATGCTCTTCTTCTTCCCGTTGGAGGAGATGCAGTCGTTCTGGATGCGCAACACCTACATTTCACTCGACATGCTCTTCATCGACGCGAACAAGCGAGTGGTGACGATCCATCGCAACACAAAAACGCTCTCTGATCAAAGCTACCCGAGCACCAAACCGGCTAAGTATGTGTTGGAGGTAGTGGCGGGGTTCTGTGATAAACACGGTGTTGTTGAGGGGGATGTTGTTGGTTGGAAGTAGTGGTTTGCGGTTGTTATAGGGTGTAATAAACCACAGAGCGCACAGAGCGCACAGAGTGGGGTATTTAGGTTTGGGGTTGTTAAAGGATGTATTAACCACAGTCCGCCGCGGCGGACCACAGAGCCCACTGAGTAGAGTAGTAGAGACTTTTGTTGCCAATTCATACAGACTTATTGCAGAATATCTCTGTGGTCTCTGTGAGCTCGGTGGTGTTTATCATCCAATTGCTGGCACTAACTGTTGTGTGCTCTGTGCTGGATTTAGCTATTAATGAATTTGAAACTTATATGGGAAATCGAAATGGAAAATGACGAGTTAACATCAAAAATTATAGGGGCAGCTATCACTGTACACCGGGAACTCGGCCCGGGCTTGCTTGAATCGACATATGAGATGTGTTTGATGTATGAGTTGAAATTAAGGGGTTTGAATGCAGTGAGACAGCAAGAGTTGCCGGTAACTTACAAGGGTGTGAATATTGACTGCGGATACAGACTGGATATTGTTGTAGAGAACGAAGTGATTCTCGAGCTCAAATCGGTGGACGACCTTCTTCCGGTTCATTCAGCACAATTATTAACTTACATGAAATTATCAGGCATCCATAAAGGACTATTGATCAATTTTAACGAAAAAGTTCTTCATCACGGAATTAAAAGAAAAGTACTCTAAATCTCAATCGTCCCAATCATGAAAACCCATAAAAACTCGAAAAACCATTTAGGAAAACCCCTCTCTGTGTTCTCTGTGTTCCACCACAGGCGGACTGTGGTTTATACCACCTTTAAGAACCCGGAAAACCCCTCTGTGTTCTCTGTGTGCTCTGTGGTTTATCCCACCCTTAACAAAACCGCAATCTTTTTATTACTGCTCTTTACCCTGACCGCGACATCTTGCAGGCCACAGGTGCCGGTGACGGATCACCTGCATGTGGTGGAGAAGGGGAGCAGCACATTTTACATTTTGGGGAGTATGCATTTGGGCAAGGGAATGGTGCTGTCGGATACGGTGAAGAAGGTGATCGAGGGTGTGGATGAAGTGGTGTTTGAGATAGACATGAAGGAGATGACAGACCAGAAGGCCGCGGCGAAGTTGTTGCCGTTGATGATGCTGCCGGAGGGGAAATCGCTGGAGGATATTTACTCACCTGAGAAGGTGGTGGCGCTGAAAAACAAGTATAAGAAGGCAGGGGTGGCGTGGATGCTGGTTCAGAATCAGAAGCCGCTTTTCGGCGCTATGACGGCCATCGGAATTGCGGCGATGAAGCAGGGTCTGCAGGCTGATAAGGGAACTGAGTTTTTGGTTTACGAGCACTCTGAGAAATTCAAGAAGCCGACATCCGGATTTGAAAGCATGGAGTATCAGATATCCCTTTTCGATAGTGTTGATTATGATACTCAGTACAAGATAACCATCTCAACTCTTGACCAGCTTGATTCTCTAAAGGGGGATCTTTCCGAACTGCTGGCTGCATTTCAGTCTGGTGATGCAGGTGAGTTGGAGAAATTCCTCAAGTCAGATATGGGAGCGGGTCAGGAGATATTCAACAGGGTGTTTCTTGTGAACAGAAACAAAAATTGGGCTGAGAAGATCGAGCGGCTTTCGAAGACTGGGAAGAAGTATTTAGTGGTTGTCGGTGCTGCGCACCTTGTGGGTGAAGGTAGTTTGCTTGAGTGGTTAAGGTGAAATGCACCACAGAGCCCACAACGCGCACAGAGATGTCGTTTTGGAGGTGATGAGATTTTTAAAAGAACGAGTCTCAATACATACTCCTCAGTGTGCTCTGTGTGCTCTGTGGTTGATAACGACTTCAACATGGCCCCTGCCCAAATACTCGATTCCTCAATGGGCTCTATGTGCTCGGTGGTGATTTTCGACTTTTATAGGCAAAACGCCAAAAATTAAATAAGGACAGAATGAAGAAGATATTACTTGTTGTTGGTGCCAGACCGAACTTCATGAAGGTGGCGCCGGTGTATAAAGAATTTAAGAAGTATTCCGACAGGATCGATGTGCGGCTGTGCCATACAGGGCAGCACTATGATGTGAAGATGTCGGATGTGTTCTTCCAGCAGTTGGGAATTCCCGAACCCGATTTTTACCTCGGAGTGGGAAGTGGTACCCATGCCGTACAAACTGCGAACATCATGATCGAGTTCGAGAAGGTATGCCATGAGTGGAAACCTGATGTGGTGCTAGTGGCCGGCGATGTTAACTCAACAATCGCGTGCGGGTTGGTGGCAGTGAAACTGCACATAAAGCTTGGGCACATTGAGGCAGGTCTCCGTAGCTTTGACAGAACCATGCCCGAGGAAGTGAACCGTCTGCTTACAGATGCAATTTCCGACTACCTCTTCGTGACAGAAAAAAGCGGCCTCGAGAACCTGAAACACGAAGGTGTTCCCGACGAAAAGATTATCTTCACCGGCAATTGCATGATCGATACATTGGTGAGCTTTCTACCTGAGGTAGAAAAAGCGGGTACTTCGGCAAAACTTGGGGTTGAAGAAGGGAAGTATATCCTCCTCACCTTCCACCGGCCGGCGAATGTTGATACGAAAGAGTTTTTCGTGAACCTGAAAGAGTTCGTGGCGAAGTACGGGCGCGATCACAAAATCGTTTTCCCGATACACCCCAGAACCAGAACCAATATGGTCCGTTTCGGCATGCAGATAGAGGATCCTAACCTTATTCTAACCGAGCCTCTCGGTTACCTCGAGTTCCTACACATGATGCGTCACGCGAAGGTGGTTGTTACAGATAGCGGCGGCGTACAGGAGGAGACAACCTATCTTGGGGTTCCTTGCATTACCGTGCGTGACAACACCGAACGGCCGATAACTGTTGAGGTTGGTACGAACATTTTGGCGGGAACAGACTTTAAGAATGTCTTCTCAGCGCTGGAGGATCTCATGGCCGGCAAAGTGAAGAAAGGCGAGATCCCTGAGTTGTGGGATGGCCGCGCTGCCTCCAGGGTTGTTGAAGTGTTTATTTAAATGTTACGCGGATTTCACTGATTATGCACGGATTCCACGGATTTTTAAATATCCGTGAAATCTGTGTTAAATCCTATAAATCCGTGTAACCCTTACAATACCTAAAGCGGAAAACCCGGTAGCTCCATAACACGCCGGGCTTGGAGGACATGCCGTTTCTCATGGTAGGTGAGGATAATCAGCACTTCGCCGAGGGTGAATTTCATCAGGGAGGAGACGGGGGAGGTTATCTTGTTATGGCCGAGGTCGAGGGTTTTGCTTTTTTCGATCAGATCGGTCAGGGCCTTGTGGGCGGCGAGGAAGTCTTCGAACACACCCCGGGTGAGGTTTCCTTGGGTGGGTGAGAACATCGAGGGATTCGGCACCTTAACGGGGGAGTCGGGGTGCATGGTTTTAATAAAAATTCCGCCCGTGAGGGTGGTTCTGAACACCAGGTTTCCGGAAGCGGGTTGAGGGCTTGCAAGAACCCTCTCGATATCAGCGTTGTAAGTTTTGAAGCTGACGGCAATATGGTCGAGACATTCCGCGATACTCCACTTCTTCTTCTCAGGCTTCCAGTTTATCTGTGTTTCGCTAAGGCCGATGAAATTATTGTTGACTATCGAGAGTGACTCCGATGTCATCGCGGTTAGGTCGTTTATTAAAGTGTCGATCTGAGTATGCATTTTGCCGTATCCGGTGAATTGGAAAAAAGCTAAATTACCAATTATCAAGAAATAATTTACCAAGTTTATGAAAAATATAAAAACTTTCTTTTTTGCCGTGCTCCTAATTCTTCCGGCGGTTGCTGTGATCTATCAGATCGGGCCGCGCCACAAGAAGAGTTTCGATTTCCGTCCCTCCGAGTGGTTCCACTCGCAGCGCGCTTATCCTTATGACGACTTTCCTCTCGAAAGCTATCATAAGGCTTTGCTTGCCAAGGAGAGAATGGAAGTGCCGTCGGATGCGATCGCCTCGGCGATTTGGGAGCCCGTAGGCCCCTCAAACATCGGCGGCAGGATCACAGCCCTCGTGGTTGACCCCACAGATACAAACACAATAATCCTCGGCGCGGCCGCTGGAGGCATCTTCAAGAGCACCAACGCGGGAATGACCTGGATCCCCAAGACCGATCAGTGGAAATCACTCTCGATCGGTGCGATGGCGATCGATCCGAACAACCCCAACATCATCTATTGCGGAACGGGTGAAGCGAACATCAGTACCGACTCCTACGCCGGATTCGGCATGCTGAAATCGACCGACAAGGGTGAAACCTGGTTCCTTTCAGGACTTGAGAACTCGCGGCATATTGGTGAAATAAAAATCCATCCTCTGAACACCAATATCATTTATGCCGCGGTAAGTGGCGCGCTCTACTCGAAGGGACCCGACCGCGGAGTTTACAAATCGACCGACGCGGGTGCCAGCTGGAACAAGGTGCTTTTCGTTTCCGACTCCACCTCGGCAATTGATGTGGATATCGATCCCACAGATGTGAACATTGTTTACGCAGCGATGTGGGAGAGGCTCCGCTCACCGAGTTACAGGAAGGCAGCGGGTGCCAGCACCGCACTTTACAGATCGAGTGACGGAGGAACCACCTGGACAAAAAGCATTCCCGGACTTCCCGTAAACAACGCAAAACTCGGCAGGATCAGCATAGCCGTGGCTCCATCGAACCCCAACTACGTTTACGCGCTGTACAAAGGGGCATCAACTAACAATGGCAATTCCAACACGTTTTTCGGGTTTTACCGCTCAACGGATCGTGGCGTTACATTCTCCCAAATGCCAAGCAGCATACTGCCGGGCGAGTTCTCCAGTTTCGGCTGGTATTTCGGTCAGCTTGATGTGGCGCCTGATAATCACCTGAAGGTTTACCTTGGAGAGATCGATGTTCTCTACTCCTCGAACGGAGGCACTTCATGGGAGAATATAACTGATTCATACAATACCATGTCCTGGGAAGAGCAACATCCTGATCAGCATACACTCTGGATCAATCCGCTTAACACCAACAATATCATCGTGGGTAACGATGGCGGTGTATTCAAAACCTGGCAGGGGCGCGACCGCTGGTTCAAACTTAAAGATCTACCCATCTCGCAATTCTATGCCATGGAAATTGACTACCAGAATCCCGCACGCGTTCTTGGCGGTACTCAGGATAATGGAACCATAATGACCGCGAATGGCGGAATCGATAACTGGTACGAGATCTACGGCGGTGACGGTTTCCACTGCAAGGTTGATCCAACCAACTCGAACATAATTTATGCCTGCTACCAAAACGGCGGGCTCGGCAGAAGTGACGATGGAGGCAACACTTTCACCGGGATCACTTCCGGTATCGATCTGAGCAGATCGAACTGGTCGTCACCCTATGTACTCGACCCCGTTACACCGTCAACCGTTTATTTTGGCAGTTTCAAACTCTTCAGGTCAACCAACCAAGGGAATCAGTGGACCGCTATAAGCGGTGACCTTACAAAAGGCGCAAATGGAGTTCTGGGCACACTTACTGCAGTATCCGTAGCCCCCTACAACAACACACGAGTGTTGGTAACAGGAGCTAACGATGGTAAACTCTCTGTTTCAACCGATGGAGGAGCCACCTGGAATGACAGAACAGGAACACTCCCGAACAGAACCATTACCGATGTGCTGGTTGACCAGGAGAACCCGAACAACATTTTTGTCACACTCAGCGGTTACAACCGTGACCTCACCAATCCGCATGTTTTCATGTCAACCAACTTCGGTGAGACCTGGACCGATATTTCCGGCAACCTGCCCGATGTACCCGTAAACTCGATCGTGGTCGATCAGCAGAGGGACTCAGTTCTCTTCATCGGCACCGATGTGGGAGTGTTTTTCACTAAAGACCTTGGAACCAGTTGGTATGTCGCGGGAACGGGACTGCCCAATTCGCCTGTTTTCGATATTGTGTACCACGCGCCCTCGCAGATACTTTATGCCGGAACACACGGACGCTCGATCCTCGCGCTGGATGTTTCGGTGCTTACGGGCGTAAAGGAGGAGTCAACCCAGCCGTTGTCGTTCGAACTGAAGGGGAACTATCCCAATCCGTTCAACCCGACCACGAAAATTGAATTCTCGGTTGCCGCGAAAGGTGATTACACGCTTAAGGTCTATAATATCTCTGGTGAACTCGTGGCAACACTTCTTGATGGTGAAATGGTGCCGGGCAGTTATTCCGCGCAGTTCGCGGGTGTCGGCTACACTTCCGGTGTTTATTTCTACCGGCTCGAAGGGGCGGGTATGAGCAAGACCGGCAAAATGGTGTTAATGAAGTAAAAGAAAGCAAAATTTGATAGATATTCAGGTAAAGAAGACGGAAAGGGCGATCCTGGTTGGTGTCCGCATAGGGCAGACACCGCGGGAGACAGCTCAGGAACATATAGACGAGCTTGAGGAGCTGCTGGCTACCGCGGGTGGTGAGGCGGTTATCAAGATAATGCAAGACAGGCAGCGCCTCGATGTGGCATACTATGTCGGGAAAGGCAAGGCCTATGAGATACTTGAACTGATCGAACCGAATGAGATAGACCTCATAATTTTCGATGACGATCTCTCCACCGTTCAGGTGAGGAACCTGAGCAATCTCTTCAATAAGAAGGTAGTGGACAGGTCAGGCCTTATTCTCGATATTTTTGCTTCCCGTGCCCGTACCAAGGAAGCGAAAACGCAGGTTGAACTTGCGCAGCTTAAGTACATGCTACCCCGTCTGACCCGCGCCTGGACCCACCTTTCGAAGCAGTATGGTGGTATCGGTACAAAAGGTCCGGGTGAAACACAGATCGAGACCGACCGTCGAATAATCCGTGACCGAATAGCCATGCTCACAGCCAAACTGAAAGAGATCGAAGCCAACCGCGAGATCCAGGTGAAGAACCGGAAGGAGATGGTGAAGATATCGCTTGTTGGCTATACCAACGCGGGGAAATCAACCATTTTCAATCTTCTCACAGAATCTGATGTTTTTGCCGAGGATAAACTCTTCGCCACGCTTGATTCCACCACCCGGGTGTTTCAGGTTGACAAGACCCACACCGCCCTTCTGAG
>RHKR01000031.1 GCA_008363265.1 Chlorobiota bacterium | reverse complement strand
ATCGATCCGGTTACGTCGATCGACTGGATCGTGATGTTCCGAGCGTTATGAAAATTGAACATGCAGTTGGTGATCGGTGTGCCAGAAACAACCAGGTTGCCGCCCCAGTCGATGCTGTCACCACTCACGTTCACCAGAGCTACAGATCCGTTGGGTACATTAATGTAAACTTCCTGAGTAAGTGTCATCTGCGCGGCACTTACTGAAAAAATGTTCAGAAACGGGTCATTTCCGTTAAGTGTGAGGGTTACACCCGACATATTGGTCGAACCGTTGGTGGTATAACCCGCCAACTGTGTTGAAAGCGCCGAGAGATATGCACCCGCGGCGGCGAAGTCGACCGGTGAGCCCTGTCTTGCGGTTCCGTCAATGATGCCGACCTGCTGTGAGATCGTACCGGTGGAGCCATAAACCACATTTCCCCCGGTCACGTTACCCGAAGCAAATGTGAGGTGTCTTCCAATTACCATCACATCAACCGTGCCACCGGAAGCCGGAAGGAGGTCACCCACGCTGAAGTTTGAGAAGAAACCGTCCCTTCCTACCGCAACCTTGCCCTGAACGTCAGCTGTCGGCTGGTTCATATCCTGTAATGTGAAAACATTAAAACCGGTCGCGGCTCCAAGGTTGAGGGCGTAACTTGATGCCACGTCAACTTTAACCGTGAGATTGAGTGTAGCGCTGCCGCCGTTGGCGACAGTTCCGACGGTCCAGTTACCCGACTGAGGGTCGAAACTTCCCTGTGATGCCTGATGGCTCTGATATGAAAGTCCACCGGGGAGGAAGTCTTTCACAACAACGCCGGTGGCCTGTGTCGGACCTGCATTTGAAAGTGTAAGAGTGAAGGTTACATTTTCACCATTGTTGGGATTCTGATTGCTGACGGTTTTTGTGAGTGAAAGATCAACCCGTTGAGTCCACTCAAACTGATAACTTGCGTTCTTTTCGGCGGTAACCGGGGTTGCAAGAACTATCTTCTGATAAGTGTTTGGGGCTGTCTGATGCACATAGCGTGTGCCTTGCGGTATCGTGATAACCGCGGTGGCAGTCACCGTGATGTTTGTGGCGCCACCCGGATTAAGGGAAATAAGTGGCGATACACCATTGGCATCCGTCGTAACCGTCGTTTGGCTAAGTGAACCCCCTGTGGTTGAGAGGGTGATCTGCCTGTTTGCAACGGGTCTTGCCAGTTCATCGAATACCCTTACCCTGAACTGAGCCGGGGATCCAGCGAAATACTGAGTTGCCGACGGAAGTATGAGAAGGGTCTTCACCGGAACGAATCCGTTCGCGTTCTGATTGGCATCCGCGATTATGGCCAGCGTTCTGTTCTTTAATTCTGTGTTCTGGATCGTGTTCGCGTCCATACCGTCAGCGAAGTGCCAGATGGCAAGCTGGATGGCGGCCGCTTCTTTTTGTACAGTGTTAAGAGCGCCGGTGTATGGATAGGCTTTATATGGATAATAGTTCATCAGAACGTATGTGATCTGGGACGGGGTGGTGTTTGAATCGATATATTGATGAGGTTGCGATGTTGTATAAAAAGCCAGACTGTGGCTGATATCGATACAGTAAAAGTTACTGTTCTGATTGTTTATCGTTCCTCTGAAGGTACCCGCCCAGGCATTGAAAACCCTGCCGGTATTGTAGGGATCATTGAACTTGATGCCGTTGGTACCTTTGTCGATCGCAAGTATCCTCGCGATACTGCTTGAGGCGTCTGAACTCTCAAAGAAAGAGAGGGGCAGACTCCCGGGTTTGTTGGCACCGCCTTCAACACCCAGGGTGTCGATCGAATACAGCGGAAAATTAAGGGCCAGCAGAAAAAGAGCCGGCAAGAAAAACAAAGTCTGTATTTTATTTCGCATTTTGCTTCACCTTTGGATTAATGTAACATAACCGGGATGCAAAAATCGTACCGCTGATTTTCTTTGGAATACTGCCGAAAATCGCATTGGGCGGTCGATTTTTGCGTCTCAGAATGAGAAAGTGTACTAAATCAGATCACTCTTCCAGCGTGCTCTTGTCACCTTCGGGGAGACCAAGGGCACGGGCCTTTAAGAGGCGGCGCATGATCTTGCCAGATCTGGTTTTCGGAAGGGCGTCCATCACGACGATCTTCTCAGGTCTGGCGATCGGTCCTATCTCGTGACCGACATGCTTCTTGAGGTCCTCGGAGAGGTTCTCATCTTCAGCATGTCCGGCTTTTAACACCACATACGCGTGGATAACATTTCCTTTTACATCGTGAGGCAGACCAATAGCGGCTGCTTCAGCAACCGCGTGGTGCGATACAAGCGCTGACTCGATCTCGGCGGTTCCGAGGCGGTAGCCGCTAACCTTGATCACATCATCGAGACGGCCAATAACCCAGATGTAACCATCTTTGTCTTTTCTGGCGGAGTCGCCTGCCTCATACATTGTTGTGTATTTGCTCCAGTATTGCTGTTTGTATCTTTCGGGATCGTGGAGAATTCCGCGCATTATTCCCGGCCAGGGTTTCTTGATAACAAGAATGCCTTCCTCACCCGGCGCGGCTGTATTTCCTTCATGATCGATAACGTCGGCTTCGATACCAAAGAGCGGTTTTGTGGCGCTTCCCGGTTTCAATGGGGTCGTGGGAAGTGGTGCTATCATCATTCCGCCTGTTTCTGTTTGCCACCATGTGTCCATTATCGGACATTTTGATTTGCCGATGACTTCATAATACCACTTCCAAGCTTCGGGATTGATAGGCTCGCCGACACTTCCGAGAATGCGGAGTGACGAAAGATCATGTCTGTTAGGCCATGCGTTGCCGAATCTCATCAGGCCTCTGATAGCAGTCGGCGCGGCATACAGTACGGTAATTCCATACTTTTCGATCATCTTCCACCAGCGGTTAGGGTAAGGGAAGTTCGGGGCACCTTCGTACATGAAACTTGTTGTGCCGTTAATAAGGGGGGCGTAAACGATGTAACTGTGGCCCGTTATCCACCCGGGATCTGCGGCGCACCAGTAGCGGTCTTCATCGTTGATATCAAAAACATATTTGAAAGTGGTGGCGGCATATACCATATACCCGCCGTGGGTGTGGATAACACCTTTGGGCCGACCGGTTGTGCCGGATGTGTACAGGATAAAAAGGAGGTCTTCCGAGTCAACCTGCTCGGTTTCGCAGGGCTGGTTAACCACGGGAACACTGAGGAGGTCGTGATACCAATAGTCGCGACCCGGTTCCATGTAAACTTCGTGTCCGGTTCTTTTAACAACCACAACATGTTCTATAGTACCCTGTCTTGCTATTGCTTCATCGGCAAGTCCTTTCAGGTTAACGATCTTTCCGCGCATAAAACCACCATCCGCGGTGATAAGCACTTTGCTTTGGGCATCTTCAATTCTTTCCGCGAGAGATTCCACGCTGAAACCGCCGTAAACCACAGAGTGCGCCGCGCCGATCTTGGCACAGGCGAGCATGGCGAACATCAGTTCCGGCACCCTGGGCATGTAAATGGTTACGATATCGCCCTTTTGTACGCCCATGCTTTTCAGGATATTAGCGAACTTCACAACTTCGCGGTTGAGGGAGAAATAAGAGTAGGTTTTTACTTCTTCACCCGATTCACTCTCCCAGACGAGGGCGATCTTGTTTTTCCGGAAGGTTTTCAGGTGCCTGTCGATCGCGTTGGAAACAATGTTTGTCCTTCCTCCGGTAAACCACTTGAAGAATGGCGGGTTTGAGTCATCGAAAACTTTGTCCCATTTTTTAGACCAGGTAAACTCACCGGCTATCTCTTCCCAGAATTTTTCAGGATCTTCGATCGATCTTTTGTACATCGAATCATAATCTTTGCAGTGGGATATTTCGATCACTTCCGGGGAGGGAAAGTAAACCTCTCCTTCAAACTGCTTGACGTTTTTATCGTCACTCATAAATACTTCTCCTGTAAATATTTGATAAGGGTGGAATTGTATGCTGACAAAGTTTGGAATAAAAATTTACGGACGGATAAATTAAGAATGTTACGGTTTTGAAACAAGAGAAAATTGACTTTTGCTCACCCGTGGTTTAAATAAAAACTGCCCGTCACCCCGAAGGATAAACGGGCAAGATATTGGTTAGGTGAGGGGGTTTTACTCTTTTAGAGAAACTCTGAACCCTTTGATCCTCACCATGGGACCTCGCACCGGGATGCGCAGGAAAGTACCCTCTTGAAAAAGAGCGCTAATACCGTAGCCGCACCTAACCAGAAAAATTAGTTAATTGATTATTGTTATTTATTTTATTTTTTAATGTATACAGCTCAACACATGGCTATGCGCCGTCATGACCATGACTGAGGGTTTAAAATGACGCAAAATAACGTCACGATAAACCTGTTTGGTTGTTCGTCGTTAGAAGAAGAGAAGTGTTAAAACGGTTCTTTAGATTAGATTAAGCCAGAGGATAGATATAAAAGGGGATGTAGCGTTTCCGCAAAATATGAAGCTCATAAACCGGCAGTGTGCCTTTTCCCTCACCACACTAAACACAGTTCAACTACTACATCCCTCTTTTACGAAAGTACGTATCTAAAAGAGAAATCCTCCAATCTTTGTGAAAAAAAACAGGTTTACTAAACCTCACCTTAACCTGACGCAAATTTAGAAAGAATATTTTTAAAAGTCAAGCATTCTGTCGAAAATAATCGCGAAATTTTATAAAATTTTGCTAAAAAGTTTTAAAACAGTGTCTTTTATAATATATATAATAACTTAAACCTGTTTTGCAGCAATTTTAAGGGTTGAAACGGATGTGAGTAAAAGGGGGATTAAAAAGGAGGGTTTGAGATCATATCCCGGCTACAACCCACAGTATAAGGTACATCAGTGATGCAACTGCAACCGCGGTGAATGCAAGCAGGGTGTTTTTTACTATCTTTTCTTTTTTCTGGTTGCGGCGGTATATCCTGGCGTACTCGTCCTCAGATCGGTAGTCGCCCTTACGGACATCCCAGCCTCTTACTTCTTTGTTCATATACTTTAGTTTTTTTGACTCTGCAAAAATAAGCATTTGTTTCTTAACAATTTGTGATTTATGACTCATCCATGCGCGCGCTCACCCTGCCAATATTTGGAAAAATCGAAATAAATGAAGAGTTTTACGATTTTTTTTTGTAATCTTGGCGCTGTTTTTCGTATTTTTAGCAACTAATAACCGAAATTTAATTGGAATGAAAGACGATTTCAGCATTGTAAAAGGTATCCGGTTTCCGAGGTACTCTCTTAAGATCGTGAAATTCAGCGATGGTGAATTTGGAGTAATAGAATCATTCTATTTTTTCAAATTCTGCTACAGGAGAAACGTTCTCAGATTCACCAGCGAATCCGAGGCGAAGATCAAGTACGAAGATCTGCACGCTTCCCGAAAGTTTGATCATATGACGGGTGTCTGACAGACTCCCGGGGGCGATGGCCGTTTAAGACTGACAGACTCAACAGTATTTTTACCCGTCGGAAAGAATAATCCGGGTGCCCCATGAAAATCAAGATTGACAGAAAGATCATCCAGGGTGGTGATCTTGTAAAGATCACTTTTCCCGCTCGCATCTCCTACCTGCCGGTAATCCAAAACACAGCAACACGCATAGCCTCCTGGTTCGGCTTCAACGATCAGGAACTCTCCAATATTGAGCTTATGATCGAAGAATCTCTGGTCAGTGTTATTACCAGCTCCTTCGAGCCGGGTGAATTCGGTCTGATCACTTTCTCACTTAACTACAAACCCGGCTCTCTCACATTCTCTTTTGAAGACAAGGGCCTTCCCGTCAGCGTTGAAATGCTCGAGAAAGATGAGATATCTTCTCTTGGTATCCTGATAATAAAGCATCTGGCTGATGAGTTCAGGTTCATCAACCTTGGAAAAGAAGGCAAGAGACTCGAAATAGTTAAAAATGTGCCGCAGGAATCGATAGCCGCGCTTCTGGACTCCACACCGGTCACCGAAACCGCACCGGCCTCACCTGATGAGGAACTCCACTTCAGACTTCTAACTCCTGATGACGCGGTTGATCTCGCAAGACTTACTTACCGCGCCTATGGATACACTTACGCGGGTCTTGCTTACCTTCCGGAAAAACTGAAAGAGCAGCTCGAGTTCGGCTACATGAAGGCTGTAGTGGTTTTCAACTCCACAGGACTGATGATAGCCAATCTCGGTCTTTTCTTCGATAAACCGGGCGCAAAAGTGGCTGATTCAGGTATGGCTATTGTTGATCCGAGATACCGGGGACACAACCTGTTCAAGAGGATGAAGCAATATGCGATCGAACACGGCAGGGATACAGGAATGTTCGGCCTTTACAGCGAGAGCGTTACGATCCACCCTTACACCCAAAAAGGGAACATGTCGCTGGGTGCAAAAGAGACAGGGTGCCTTATCGCATTTATTGGCGAGCACATAACCTTTAAAAAGATCAATGAAGACGGGCTCTCACAACGGCAGGCCGTCATGCTGTATTATCTCAAAATAAATCAGGAACCCCGAAGAACGGTGTTTATTCCCGAAATATATCGCGAATTTGTAACCGATATATATAACGAACTCGGTTTACGGCGTGATATTTTCACAGAAAACGATGATCTCCCGTTCACCGGGCCCGGGGTATCGATCGTGACAACCTCTTTCAAACCCGACCTGAATATCGCCAGCATCATTGTTGAGCAGTATGGAATTGATATTGTTGCCAGGATCAGAACCACCGTTAAAGAGTTCTGTATGAAAAAGGTTGACAGCATCTACCTTGAACTCCCCCTTGGCGCGCAGGAAACGATGGATTACGTTACCGAATTCAGAAAACTTGGTTTCTTCATGGGTGGTGTCATCCCTGAATTCAGAAATGGTGATGTGTTGAAACTGCAGTACCTGAACAATATCTACATCGACCCCGCAAAGATCGTGGTGGCTTCTGAAAGAGGTAAAAAAGTTCTCGCTTTCATCCTGGCCGACAGGGAGAAGGCCGGATAACCGATCACTCTTTGTCCCAAATTAAGTTCATTTTTCATAAGCAGTTATCTGTTTATGTTACACTCGATTATTACACCTTTCCACATTTAAATGGACATCTTTAACCCATGCAAATACCAAAACTGATCGTGCTGTTTCTTGTCTCCCTTTTCACACTCCATGCACAGGAGAAAAGGGGTTACGAATTTTGTGCGGAAAAAAAACAGTCGATGACGATCAGCCACAAAAACCACCTTCACGGTACAGAAGCCGCTCAGAACACTTTTGATGTTCTACACTACCGCCTTGATCTTGATATTTATAACTGCTTCATTTCACCTTACCCAAACTCATTTACCGGAAGCGTAACGGTAAAATTTGTGGCTGACTCAACCATCAACAGCATAAAACTCGATGCGAGAAACACATCTATCAGAGTTGACTCGGTTCGGATGGCAGGAGTATCTTTCACACACCTCTCCAATGTTGTAAATATTGCACTCGACCGTACCTACAATCCCGGAGACACGGGTGAAGTGAAGGTTTATTATTTCCACTTCGATGTCCAGGATCAGGGCTTCTTCGCGAGCGGTGGCACTGTATTCACAGACAACGAACCCGAAAGGGCCCGCAACTGGTATCCCTGCTGGGACAAACCAAGCGACAAGGCCACTGTTGAACTCCGCGCCCGCACACCCGTGAATGTAAAACTCGGTTCCAATGGACTTTTGTTTGACTCCCTTAACACCGGGCAGGAGATATTCTATCACTGGAAAAGCCGCGATCCGATAGCCACATATCTGGTTGTCATCTCCGCAAGAGTTGATTTCCAGCTCCACATCCTTACCTGGGTTGATCCTGTTTCGGGAGACACGATTCCCGTCCGGCTCTATGCAAACCCCGGTGAAACGATTTCAACCAACATCAGAAACGCGATCATAAACCAGTTCGATGGTTTCGGAGGCAAATACGGGCCCTATCCATTCGAGAAGAACGGTTATGCAACCCTGAACTCTGAATTTACCTGGGGTGGTATGGAAAACCAGACCCTCACCTCCCTTTGCAGGAACTGCTGGAGCGAAAATCTCATCGCCCACGAGTTTGCCCACCAATGGTTCGGTGACATGATTAGCCCTTCAACCTGGGCGGATATCTTTCTTAATGAAGGTTTCGCAACTTTCTCAGAATCCCTCTGGGAAGAGGTTAAGCCGGGGGGAAGTTACGCCGCTTACAAGAACATGATAAGCAACGACGCGAATTATTACATGACGATGAATCCGGGATGGTCGATCTACAATCCCCAGTGGGCGATCATAACCCCCTCGACCAACGAACTTTTTAACACGGCGATGACCTACATGAAAGGTTCATGCGTACTCGCGATGGCAAGATACGTGATGGGTTCAGATGCCTTTTTCAGTGCGGTAAGGTCTTACGCCACCGATCCAAGATATCGCTACAAAAGCTGCAGTATCCCTGAATTTATTGCAAAAATGAGTGAGGCTTACGGACAGGATATTTCCTGGTTCTTCCAGCAGTGGCTTTACTTCCCGAATCACCCGGTTTATGCCAACACGTATTCGATACGCTCCCAGGCACCCGGCAATTCCACGGTTGATTTTACCGTGAATCAGACTCAGACGGGCACCACTTTCTTCAAAATGCCTGTTGAGTTAAAATTCTATTTTTCCGCGGGGGGCGACACAACCATAAAGGTTATGAATGACGTGAACAACCAGACTTTTACTTTCGACTTTCCAAAGCAGGTTGTTTCTGTAATATTTGACCCGGACAACAATATCGTACTTAAAGACGGCAACACAGTTGTTTCCGTCGGGGATGAAGACCTCCTTCCAAAGGATGTGGTGCTTCACCCCAACTGGCCAAACCCGTTCAATCCTGAAACCGTTATCGGTTATACGTTACCCGTTGCCGGTTCTGTGGAAATTTCTGTCTACAATTCTGTAGGTGAGAAGGTCACAACCCTTTTCGGTGGAATGAAGGAAGCGGGTAACCACCGGGTTACATTCAGTGCCGCGAACTTGCCGAGCGGAATCTATTTCGCGGTACTCACCACCGGTGGAAAGACCCTAAGACAAAAAATGGTTCTCATGAAATGACCCGTTCAATGACCTTTATTAATGAACTTTTTGGCTTTAAATTATGTCTTATACTGTAATATCAAAGGAATTTGATCATATCAAGAGGTAAACAATGAACACGATAAAAACCGTTTTCTTCATGTCGCTGCTGACCGTTCTGGTTGTCCTCGCCGGACAACTGATCGGCGGTCAGAGTGGAATGTTCATAGCCTTCGTCATCGCCGTGGCAATGAACTTCGGAAGTTACTGGTTCTCCGATAAAATAGTTCTTAAGATGTACCGTGCCCGTGAAATATCAAGGGATGACGCGCCTTACATCTTCAATATGACAGAGCGACTGGTTCAGAAAGCACAACTGCCTATGCCGAAGCTATACGTTATCGACGACATGACACCGAACGCGTTCGCGACCGGAAGAAATCCGGCAAATTCGGCTGTGGCACTCACTACAGGAATAACGAAGCTTCTTAGCAACGACGAACTCGAAGGTGTAATAGCCCATGAACTGGCACACATAAAGAACCGCGATATCCTCATCGGCTCCATAGCGTCAACTTTCGCGGGTGTGATAACCATGCTCGCCAATATGGCTCAGTGGGCGATGATATTCGGCGGAAGGGATGATGAGGACAACAGCCTGATCGGTTCGCTGGTTCTAATGATCGTTGCTCCGATCGCGGCCACACTTCTTCAGATGGCCATCTCACGCTCGCGTGAATACAAAGCCGACGAAACCGGTGCCCGCATGTCAGGCAACGCCAACGCCCTCGCCAATGCGCTGATGAAACTTAAGTACGGTAACGACCGTAAAGCAGTTGACCACGCCGGACCAGCAACAGCGCACATGTTCATAGTTCATCCACTCTCAGGCGGCGGTGTTTTTAAGCTCTTCTCCACACACCCCCCGATCGAACAGAGGGTGGCAAAATTGCGGGAGATCGCGGCCGGAAGAGCCTGATATCATGAAATCAATCGCAATATTGTTTTTTGTTTTAGTTTCATTTCTCGAGGTTAGTGGGCAATCACCCACTAACCTTCGTGTTTATGAGAGCCTCACTGCGGAGGCAGCAAAATTCATCTCATCCAGTTTCTTTACCGGCGACAGAATACCCAACGTAAAACCCGAACTGCAGGGTGACTATAAAGTACTTTACCCCGCTTTCAGTAAAAACCTCACCGACAACGGACTTACGGTAAGCGACGAGGGTGCACCTATATACCTTAAGAACGCGGCGGTAACTTACAGCAGTCCATTTACTCAATCTTTCCTCGGCGACTACTACACCGAGAGAACAGCGGTGATATCTGGTGACATGGGATCATCCGATACCAAATTCAGATTTGAAAGCATTGACACCGTAAAACTCACGGAAGTGCCTGATCTCGAGAATAAAGGTTTTCCCTTCACAATGTCTGACATCCCCAAAGAACCTTTCTGGGGTAGCCTCACCAATGTGGTTATAGCTGCGGGAGCCACCGTGCTTGCCGTGATCCTCTTCTTTACCGTGAGAACGAACTGACAATGTTCGTCTGATTTTGTAATTTTGTGTCTGTTGATCTTTTAATAACGGACACATCGATGAAAAAAATGTCTTTTGCCCTCCTTTTAGCGGGCTTTTCCCTCACAACACTCTTTCCCCAGACATCATCAGGATTCTTCTCACGGACGGATATCGGTCTGGTTTCACCCGGAGCCATGAGATACTCCCTTTACGGCTACGACAATCCCGCATATCTCTCCGCCTTCAAAGGGAATGACCTGACCATTTTCGGTTCATCTCCCCTGAAAAATCCCGCTTATTCTCGCTGGGGTTTTATCTCCGCCTCACAATATTCAAGTTTTTACCTCAGCCACCAGGAAATGAACGGCAAGAAGGTTACCGATATGGCATTCAACCTCGCGGCCGGCGGAAGAACATTCGGAATTGGTGCCGGATATGCATGGTCGAACGGCGACCGTGATCACTTCGGTCGTGAAAAACACTTCTGGCAGGCGGGAGCTTTCTTCAGACCTGACAGGCATCTTTCCATCTCAGCTCTTGGGGTGTTCCCGAAGAACAATGATCTGCAGGAATGGGTCTTCTCCGCTGCAGTACGCCCTTTTGGTGATGAAAAAGCTGCCGGATTCTTCGACTATGTTCTCCAGAAAGATAACAATCCGTCACAGAACCGGTGGGCAGCAGGTGTGGCTGTTGAACCCGTAGCGGGATTAAGGGCTGTGTTCAGATACTTCGAGAACAAGAGCATGACCGTTGGTCTCGAGATCGGACTGGGTGGAATGTCGCTATTTACCCAAAGTCACATCAGTGACAAGGATGGTTTCGGGTATCAGACCTACGGTATAAGGCTCGGCAGTTATGACCGGAGTCTTTTCGATATAGCCTCACCATCTTTGGTGGCATCCACTAACCTCTACGGCGGAATGAAGTACCAGAGATACAAATGGTT
>RHKR01000546.1 GCA_008363265.1 Chlorobiota bacterium | reverse complement strand
GTGGTGAAAGGCGCGATGCACTCGCGGCGATCGGAATTACCCCCGTAACTGCCTATACCGACAGCGGTTATGGTGGTGGCGGACTCCTCGCGGGAAGAAGATATTACTACGCGGTAACGGTAATTGACAGAGCTGAGAATGAAAGCAACCGCAGCGGCCTGATCGATATTGTAATTCCCGATAACGAGGCACCCCCGGCTCCCAAACCCGTTTCGGCCACATACAGGGAGGGGAGAGGTGTGGATATCGTAACCGGTACTTCAGCAGCCGGTGATGTGAAGGAGATGAGGGTTTACAGGAAAGAGGGTGCAGGGAAACCGGTGCTGATCTCCACTGTAAGAACCTTCCCTTCGGTTGTGCGTGACGATTCCGTTAAAATATTAGCGACATACATTTACATGGTGCAGGCGGTCGACACTGCAGGCAATCAGGGTGAATTCTCCGAAACTGCACCCGTAACGATCAGGGACAATACACCTCCCGCCGCGGTCAGACAGGTTTCCGCGACACTGAAGGGGAACGCGGTCGAGATCAGCTGGATCAGGGTGGCAGAGAACGACCTCGCGGGTTATAACGTGTACAGATCGTCGATACCGAACGGGGTTTACGAGAAGATCAACGGCAGCCCCGTAAAGGAAACAGTTCATACTGATGCTTCAGGCAAACCGGGGATGTTCTACAGGATCAAGGCGGTTGACACCTCGGGCAATGAGAGTGACTGGAGCGTTTACACCGGAGTGAGCGAGGTTAAATGATGAAAAAATTGCTACAGTTTTTCGCGTTCTTTCTCTTTTCAGTCCAGATCTTTTCACAGGTGATGCCTCCGCCACCGGTTGAAATTGACACCGCTTACTTCAAGAGGCTCTATGGCGGGGAAGAGGTTACTCAGGAATCTTCATTTTGGGATGACCTTCTCGATCAGGTGAAGATCACAGGTGAAGTGGGGTCGTTCGGCGAGCTTTACGGTATTTCAGGGAGGGACAGCAGACGTCCGGGGGAGTCGGGCAGAATATATTTCAGGCCGACCATCTCTCTGTTCGACAATTTCAGCGTTAACTTCGATCTGTTCCTCTCAACCGAGGGAAGTGCTGCCCGGCAGAACATCAATACTATCGCTCTCCATCCCGACTGGGGGTGGGGCATCGCGCACTTGGGTGATTTCAGCCATTCGATGTCACGGTTCACTCTCGCGGATGTCATGATAAGGGGTGGCGGGCTCGAACTTTACCCCGGTTTGCTCAGGTTTCAGATAATCGGAGGGCAAACTCAGAGGGCGACCGAACAGGGAGCCTTCAACTCGACTTACTCCCGGCTGATGATCGCGGGAAAACTCGGCATAGGCAACGGAAGCGGTGACCACTTCGACATAAACTTTCTCCGCAGCAAGGATGACCTCGGCTCACTCGACCGTTCAATCTTCAGGCAGATCGATTCCGTCCCCGGAACAGGCGGAATGATGAGACCCGACACTTCTTATGTTGGAGTTACCCCCGAAGAAAACATGATCGTGGGCGTGAACTGGGGGCTGAACCTCTTCAAGAATTCGCTGAAGATTAAAAGCGAACTCTCCGTGAGTCTCTTCACAAAGGATATGTACAGCGATCAGATCGACTCGAAGGATGTTCCCGGATTTCTCCGTTCCTATTACACCCCCCGCATCAGCACGAACGCTGATTACGCACTTTATTCGGAGGTCGGTTACAATTCATCTCTTGGTAACGGGCGGTTCGCATACACATTTGTGGGTCCGGGTTATGCTTCACTCGGGATGGCATCGGTGATCAACGACCGGCAGATATTCAATGGCGCGCTCAGTTTCAACCTGCTCGGCGGCATGGTGGCGATCCAGACAAACTATCAGCGACAGAACGATAATGTGATCAGGCAGAAACTGTTCACCACCGTCAGGGATAATTACGGTGTGGTCCTTGCCGTGAGACCGACCCGCGAACTCACGATGACACTGAATACCAATGTTAACTCGATGCTCAACGACGCGCGGAATGATACGATCAAGGTTGACAACGGCGGTTATAACCTCGGCGCGAAT
>RHKR01000545.1 GCA_008363265.1 Chlorobiota bacterium | reverse complement strand
GGATTTGAGGTGAGGACGAGGACGAAATTTATCCGGTCGCTGAACGCGAAGAAGGGATCGAGCGAGTCTTTTCCCATATAGGGGGCGAGGGTCGAGCAGTCGAATCCGTAAATGTTGAAAATGGCGTTCGCGTACATGGTTGAAGTGTTGCCGATATCCCCCCTTTTGGCGTCACCAATAACTGCAACTGCGGGATCAAGGCTGCGGATCAGTTCAACGGTCCGTCTCATCGCCTCCATCCCTTCCGGTCCGTGACACTCGTAAAACGCGAAATTAAGCTTGTATGCAGCGGCATCCTGAATTGTCGCCTCAACTATCCCTTTGTTGAAGAGGTAGATCGCGTCAGTTTCATTTTTCAGGTGCGCGGGTATCTTCGCGGGGTCGGTGTCGAGCCCGACACAGATGTGTTTTCCTTGCGAAAACTTAAGATCGAGTTTTTCAGCGGCCTTCATATCCGGCTCCTATGTAAGCATCTGACGGCTCCGGTAGATGTTATACACGATGCCGAGCATGATAAAATTGGAAAGAAGTGACGAACCCCCGTAACTGACGAATGGAAGCGGTATACCGATAACGGGCATTATCCCCAATACCATCCCGATATTGATCGCGAAATGGACGGTAAAGATCGAGAGAATACCGACCACAACAAGACTGAGGAACTGGTTCCTGATCTCTGTGGCTATCTTCAGCATTCGAAGGAATATCACCATGAACATCACCAGGATCAGCATGGTACCAACAAAACCGAACTCTTCACCGATAACACAAAATATAAAATCCGACCATTGCTCCGGGATGAACTGCAACTGGGTCTGGTTCCCCGACATGAATCCCTTCCCCGTCAGACCTCCCGAGCCGATGGCTATCTGCGCCTGAATGGCATTGTAACCGGCACCGAGCGGGTCGGCGTTCGGATCCACGAATGAGAGTATCCTCTTTTTCTGGTGTGGACTCAGAATGTCGAACAGGTATTTCACGAAAAATGCCGAGGCGAAGTTAACCCCCAGAAGGGCTGTGGTTATGAAGATGTTCTTCTTGAAAGTGAAAAGGAATGCCGCCACTATAACAAAAGCACCCGCTATATACCAAGGGCCGAACAGGGATGCAACCATCACCAAAGGGGGGGCGAGAACAACAAAAAGTCCGAATGTGCTTATTCCGCGCCAGAAAAGAAGGGCGAGCATCATCCCGAAATAGACGAGGGAGCTACCCAGATCAGGCTGGAGCATAATAAGTGCAACAGGAAAGAGGCCGATCGCGAGGTACTTCAGAATTGTCTTAATGTCGTCGAGGTCATTCCCCTTTTCATCGAGAAATGCCGCGAGGGCCAGAAGAGTGGCGATCTTCGAGAACTCCGCGGGCTGAAGGTTCAGGGGTCCGAGTACGATCCAGGCTTTCGCCCCGTTGATCGTCTTGCCAAGCACGAGCACGGCCAGAAGGAGAAAAATACTCAACCCGTATCCCCACGGTACCGCGGTTCTTATCAGTGTGGTCGGGAGAAAATAGATAACCGTAAAGAGGATTCCCGAGAGTGCCAGGGCGAACAGCTGCTTCTCGAAGTTGTTCCTGACCTGGAAGACGTTCTGAGTGGAGCTGTAGATGGCAAGCAACCCGAAAACGAGGAGAAATGCCACTGCCGAAATAATTATAAAATCGAACCTGCTGGTAAGTTTACCGCCTAATTTCATCAGCGAACTTAGCCTCTAATTTTTCGCCATACCGTTCCTCAAAGGCCGTCAGCGATAGCCCCTCGTTGAGCAGGCGTAATCCTGTAAAAATCGTCTCAAACATATCCGTCTGGCGGTCAATCGGCTCGGCAGTCATCGTGGCGGGCGTCTGCGGAAAGGGCAGGGGGTTTGGCGGGAGATTTTTGAGACGTTCAATGTAAATTTCGGGCTTCATTACGTTGACGGTGCGCGTCTGATTGGCATAGCCGTGTGCGCCTGCCCCCATCCCCATGCGGCCGGCGCTCACCTTCCCGAGTGCCTTGACCTCATCACCCGATTCATCGAGAGCGAGTGCCCGGGCACAAAGGCCTCCATCCTGCTTCT
>RHKR01000544.1 GCA_008363265.1 Chlorobiota bacterium | reverse complement strand
TAAAACTACTGCCCAATTTGGATTCACATTCCTCCCCAATCTTTTGTTTTCATATGGTTCACCCGACTTGCCAATATAGACAAGATTAATCGGAGCATCATCTATATTCCCTGCTCTAAGCATTGACGCAATGCTTTTAAAGTATTCTTCTCCCAGATGAGAGAAATGCCATGGGTCGGAGTGACGGGGCTGCAATTCTTTTTCGATCTTTGATGTAACCGTTGTGGCATTAAAGAATTTGCTAAAAAAGCCGGGCTTTTTTACTTCTTCAGTTGCCTTAGCCAATTGGGCCGATTCCATCGACTCAACGGCTTTGACAAACTGCTCTGAGGTAAACCAGTTCCTGTTTACCGGGATGGTTTGGGAGTAGTTGACCTCATATTCAAAACTTTTCCATCCACCTTTTTGAAGGTCTGTTCTTAATTGGTCTCCTGATATTCCCCCTCCACGCCCAACAATGAATTTGTTCCCTTTCTTGTGGAGCTCTACAATAACTTCTCCACTGATCTTCTCATCCATGTTCTTTCCATAAGTCAAACCGCCGGATTGAGATTTTAGATTATCAAATTTGCTGATCGCGATACTCAATGTCTCGTAGAAGTAGTTGTTGGTAAGTAGATCCTTGTATTTGTGCAGTATATCTTCCCAATAGATCAATGGCTCATTTATGGCAGATCTATGCCTGATCATACCAGCCGGAGTGATAGCAATATGGAAAATGTTCTCTGCCGAAATCGAGTGGATTTCTCTTAGTTCATCAATTATCCACTTTTGGTTTCTTAACTGCTCGTTTATCTTTTCAGCAGAAGCATTACTATACATCTTGGCTTCGATAACTACCAACAGAATTTGAGGCTCTGTGATTAAGATAATAGCATCAGGTGTGTCTTTCGTGTCGTAGTTGCCGTTGAATTTCTTTTTATGGTTCTCCTCGACAAGACTCTCTTTCAGGCTATACTCAGTGAAAAAAAGTATGTTGTTATTGTAAGCATCCGGGCGAATCTCAATTCCACCCGGAAAATCCGGGATCAACTCAAAAAACAGTGAAAGATTTTTGAAGTTGTCTGAGCAAATAATTTGTGGCAGCACTGTGCCTGTGAAAAATCTTTCCTTCCGGTTAAGGGGAAGATAATCATGAATGTTTCTTTCAATCTTGTTCATAACATTTTACCAATCTAAATTTAGGTTAAATTACAGCTCACTCGTATTTCCTTATTACCCCTTCCCAAGCAAAAACTCCTCCAGCTCTTCACACTGTGAATAGAGCGCGCCTACCACGGTTTTGAAGTAGTCGACGGTGATGAGTTCGAAGAGGAGGTTGTGCATGATGCAGAAGGTGAATTTGTCGTTAATTTGTTTGATGGCCCAGAAGCCGAAGCTCATGCCGGCGTTCTGCTTCATGAGTGTGGTTGAGAGTTCGTGGGGGATATCCTCTTCGGTTTCTGATTCGATCATGGTGGGGACGGTGAACTCGAGGATCTGATCGAATCTGATGATGGAAACGATCTGCTCCCGGCCCGATTCCATCTCGAATACAAGAATGGCCTGATCCTGGTTCATACCGGCAACGCTCCACCCGATCTGATCGCAATAGTTCTGGATCGTTGACTGGAAGTTTTCAGCGGTGAAAAGTTCTTTTAGCGACGGCATCTCCATCTCATGTTTTTTTCTATAAAGCCTTTAATATATAGAGTGCCCCGGATTCAATTTTTCCGGAGGTTAATCCTCCCCGCCTTCGTGTTCTTTTTCGCGGCCTTTGTTTTCGCGTTTGTTTTCCCGGCCGCCGTCACCTTCGCCTTTTCCTTTGGCGCCGTCTTCATCTCCCGAGCGGTGGCACTTCACGCAGTTGGTGAAGTCGGCGATGCCCTCTTTTTGGTGTTTGCGGGCGATGTTGGCTTCGTTGTGCTCGTGGCAGTTGTAGCAGGTGTACTGCTTGTATCCGGTGCCCGAAGTGTGGCAGTTTGTGCAGGTTTCCGGGTGATTACGGTCGAAAACGAAGTATTTGGTGTGATCGAATGTCGAGGGTTTCCACGCGGAAGTGGTGTGGCACGCGG
>RHKR01000543.1 GCA_008363265.1 Chlorobiota bacterium | reverse complement strand
AGCTACATCTGGCCTCGTGACGCGGCACGCGGGGTGTATGCCCTCATTCGGGCGGGATACATAGACATGCCGCGCAATTTCTTCCGTTTTTGTGCCGATGTCATAACCGACGAAGGCTATCTCCTGCATAAATACAACCCGGATGGAAGTCTGGGCAGTTCCTGGCATCCGTGGTACGCCCGTGAGCAGATGGAGATACCTATTCAGGAGGATTCAACGCTTCGTATTTATCAGGGACGCCGCCTTCGATCTTCAGGAGTTTGGATATGCGTTCGATCTGTGATTCCGCCTCGACAAGTTCCTGCTTATACTTTTCTGCGTTCTGTTTATAGACAGCCTCTTTGATTTTGGCAGTGACCAGCAGAGACGCAAGGCCTTGCGTCTCTTTGTTCTGTATACCCAGCCCCTCCACGGCGCTTTTGTGGAATTGTTTAACGGTGTCGTCCGACCAGTTATTTTGCCGTGCCACGCCGTCAATCTCTAAGGCGTCTTCAATGGACAGCTTGCCGGTGTCGACGAGGCCATTCAGGGAGGGCATGAGTTGGATGTCGGGCGGTTCGACCTGGCTCACCACAGGCTTGACAGATTCAGAGGACGGTTGTATAATATTTTTAGAAGGGTTACGGAGCGTCTCGGACGTGTCAGAAGAGGTCTCCCCCAAGGGCCCAGCGGGAAGCATATCATTCGTCGCGACTCTTTTTTTATACATTGTGGTTGGTACTAATTTACCCTTTCCCGTTCTCATTTCCTCGTAAACATAGATTGTTTCATTTACCTTTTTCTGATACGCAATCGTTTCCACGTCCTTTTCGGTTTCGCCTTTACCAATAGTATCTGCCGTATCAATAATCCATGGTATTAATTCGATATCCTCTTTGGTAATCGCTATCTGTTGTTTTGCCTCTTCTGTTTTAGGATCGCCATGTCTTTTAAAAATATGCCTGATGGCGTAGTTGTCGATTACACGTTTATATCCATCAACATCTAGCCCAGTTGCCTTTTTAATCCGATCTGCTTCAATGTGATCTATCACCCCATAATCTACCGCACGTTTTTTGTTCGACAACTTACTTACTGCGTAATCATACAACTCTGCAATCTGCTTCCTTATACCTTCATAGTTCCTTTGTCCCAGGATTTCCTTGCGGCCTGACTGGCTTGCTTCCTGGGTTGCTTGTGCTTCTTTTGCCTGTTGTGTTATGCCTCTGGTAAATGGATGAATAATGCCGGGATGTTTTGCCCGATCGATATTCCTGCCCCAAGTATGTTTTCTTTGAACGAGCCAGGCGGGATTCCTTCATGTAGTCTTTCGAGCTCGATGCCTGATCCCTGGAAGACGTCTTTGCCGTACTGCTTGATTGTTTCCGACCCTGCGATGTCTCCAACGATCTGTGCAAGACCTCCAATCGACTGTGTGGCTGCGAAGGCGGTAGCTGACGGGATCTTCCTAAATACGTCAAAGATACTATCTGTGGGATCGATTCCGGATTTACGATTTCAGATTTGGGATTTCGGATTTTCTATATCCGCATTCCGCCATCCACATTTTGTGCCTGATAATCCTTCCTGATCTTCTCGGCAGCGTCCAGCGGTTCCATTTTTTATCAATGATATAAGAATGGAATACCCGGAGCCATGTCGCCTTTTCTTCCTCTTCCAATACCCCGCCGAATTGCTGTTTGAAATCGATGTCGAAGAGTTCACGGGCGGCCTTGTAGTTGGGGCGGTTCGTGATCTCCTGGTTGCGCTGGAGTTCTTCGATGGCCTTGTTCTTATCGGCAAGGGATATCCCATCGGCGGATATGACGTCTTCCTGCGTAAGGCTATAGGGGTCGGAGTTGATACGATACAGGAGTTTGTTATAAATATCCGGGTCGCAGACCTGCGCTCTACTGGCAGCCCTGACCTTCGCAATTCGAGGGGTAGGCAAACCGCTAAGCCAGCAAATTCAAGGGATCATATAAAAACAGGTTGTCCGAGAATGATTCAAAGCATACTTTTGTATATTCGTATGAAAAAGTACACGAAACTGCCCAATGAGAGATTGTTTTCCTTACATCATCTTATACCGTTGCGGGTTTTATTCCCAGTTTCAGCATCTTTTTTAAATTCCAACCAATACACATCAGGTTAAACTCTGCGCGTACTTTTTCCAGACCGCGTAAGAGAAAGTTTCGATATCCTACATTAAATTTCAAATGCCCAAAGATTGGTTCAATGATATATTGACGCATAAAATATTTTCGTTTCCCATGATCAGACACCAGCTTCTCTCTCATCTTTTGTAAAACCGGACATACATAATTATCACTTGCCGAATCATATTTAAAATTACTGTAGTGATACCGGTTCTCCTCTTTTTCGTATTCTCCTGACTTGTATTGCTGAAAATTACTGTCAGGTACATATCCATCTATTTCTCTTTGCTCTAAATACTCATAATTTGCATAGCTCCCGTATCCACAATCTGCCGCTACTTCTTTAACTTTTTCCTGCGTGTTTAACTCTGTCTGCTCTATCACCGGTTTCAACTGGTTCCGGTCATTCGCCTCTGTTACTGCTTCCCCTGCTACGATAATCCCTGATTCGGTTACTGCTGCCTGACAATTGTATCCAGGACGAATGTCTTTGCTCCCTCCTGATTTCATGTGATTGGCGTCCGTGTCGGTGAGATTGATCTTCTCCCGGTTCTCTTCCTTCATAATCTCTAGTGCCTCTTCGATCTTACTCTTCAGGTGGGTGCGGTCTGAAAGCCTCTTTTGCAATACCTCTTGCCCTGGATCTATTTTGCAGCGGTCGTCTTCCTGATTGTCAATGTTCTCCGCCTCCTTCAATATGCTGGCTATCTCTCCGGTTATTTCTGACAACCATTTCTCAAACCCTGCTTTATCTTTTGTCCGCTTTGCTGAGGCATTGCCTTTTATCTTTGTTCCATCCAGGTATATCTTCCCTATCTGGGTATAGCCTAA
>RHKR01000030.1 GCA_008363265.1 Chlorobiota bacterium | reverse complement strand
TTTCGCCGACCGTTAGTTCAATCTTCGACTGAATTCCAGAGAGAAAATCCTGAATATCATCGGTCGCCTTGAAAGTTGCTCCAAATGTTGCTCCCTTAAGGTTGTCACCGTATACTGTGTTTCTGATAATTATCACATTTGTGTCAACAGTCGCATGTTTGAACACTTTAATTGCACTCAGATCGATCAAAATCAACGGATCATGTTTGATCAGCATATCCCTCAATTTTGCACCATAACCTGCCCGCATCCACTTGTTTGAGGTTATATAACACAGAACACCATGACCGCGCTTGGTTATGCGGAGTCCACGCTCATAGAAGAGACAGTAGATATCGCCAGTAGCTTCGAATGTATCAAATTTCTGCTCCTGATAAAGCCTGTGTTCGGGTGTACCTTTAAGTTTCTGAAGCGGGATATACGGCGGATTCCCGATAACAACATCGAACCCGGGGTTATCCCCTGAAAACACTTCACTGAAATATAGCGGGAAATCGAACTGATTAACCCCGCCACTCCGTTCGGCAAGTATCTTGTCGATCTTTTCCTTCTCAGTCCTTTTCCTGTCGGTGTTGGTCTCGTTAAAGAAGGTGAGTTTCATATTCTCGAAGGATTCTGTATCGACAGATTCAAAAAGCATTTCCTGCACCCTCAGGAGGGAGTTGCCCGTTACGATCTTGTAGTCGAGGTTGGGAAGAGGCTTTACCTCGTTAACATCATCTTCATCCACCACGAGTGAAAGCCACAGCCTCAACTTGGCTATCTCAACCGCGCCCGCGGCAATATCGACCCCGTAGATACTGTTCTGGATGCAGTGCCGTTTGAAGTTATATGCGGTTCTCCCCACTTTCTCTTCGAGGAACGGGGTGAGCATCATCCTGAGCTTTACGATCTCGGAAAGGACACCGACCGGGAAAGCCCCCGACCCGATCGCGGGATCGCAGACCTTGATATTTGCCAGCAGGTCGTCTATAAGTTTGGCGTTGTTCCTGATGCAGGCAGGGGTCTGGTATTTGTAAGTTCCGGTTTCTTTTCCCTTTTCAGCCAGATGGGCTTCGTTCTCCGCGGAATAGTCTGCAAGCCTTATAAAATCCCGGATCTCGTCATCAGTTATCGCGTGCTGAATGTGGGGTTCGAGATATCTTACAATACTCTCCTGACACATGTAATACACAACCGACCTGGGGGTGTAGAATGTACCTGTTGACTTCCGGTCGTTAACTTCCAGAAGGTTTTCAAACACCTTGCCGAGCATTTCAGGGTCAACGGCCACTTCCTTCTCGAGGGGTTCATCCTCTTTCACGGTGAAGTTGTACCTGTCGAACACATCGAGGATGCCTGTGCCCGTGTCGCCGTTCTTCGTCTTTTCATTGTTTGAAAAGAGTCCGTCGGGGAGGAGGATATGGGTCTGGGTCCAGTTGTACCCTCCGATCGGATCGAACAAACCACCGTTAAGGAAGGGGAGACGACAGTTGAAGAGGGTTGAGAAGTGGTCGTACACAGAGCGGTCGGAGGCCAGCGCCTCATAGAAAAGGTATTCAAGCACATCGTTGAAGAAGTTGCGGTACCTGACATGTTTCCTCTCGAAGAGATCGCGGAGGAAGCGTTTTGAACCGTTGCCCCACTTCCCCTCTTCGGGAACTCCAAGCCACCCCTTCTTCTGCAGGAAATAGAGAAACACCACCTGTCCAAGAAGCTTCTTTGAAAAATCGACCGGGGATATCCCTTTTTCCGTGAACTCGGTTGCCACAAGTTTATCTGAATTTATCAGATGATCAACGGCCTCTTTCACATTGAAGAAAAGCTGTTTATACTCGGCGAAAAATTCATCCGTGACGGATTCGATATCGAAAGCACCGATCAGATCGTTAAGGGCCGGTTTCTGTTTGCTCTCGATCAGTGGGAGGAACATGCTCTGCGCGGTGTGGCTTCTCTCGCTTTCACCAACGAGGTAACTCCACCTCTTTGCAGGACTGAACAGCCGCGTAAGTTTGAACCGGCCTGACTCCTGCCTTACATTCTCAATTGTTGATTTTACGAGCGAGAACCTCCACTCCGGTGACCCGGGTGAGACGAAAGCCACGAGTGCTGCATCCTTGTCGTCATGCATCTTGAGGTGGTGCGCTACAAAATTCCTCTGAGCGTTCCGGGCCGCGTCGATCGAATGAGAGTTTCTGAGGTATACGATCAGGTTGTCGATCTTCTCCCCCGCGGGAGAGTGATAAGTACCGAGCCGGCTGTATGAGGTAACGAACCCCTTGAACATGTCAGGGAAATATGTTTTCTTTTGGAAATATTTGCTCCGGTCGTAGTCAACAAGAAGTTCGGAGATAAACCGCGTGTATTGATTTTCGTTGAAGCCTGATTCGAAAACTTCCCTGATCAGTTCTTTCATTTTATTTCCCGTTAATATAGAGTGAAAGGATCACTTCCTCGACCCCCTCTTCAACTTTAATGCTGTCAGAGATGTGGCCGGTAAGAAGTGCCGGTGGTATCGATTGTTTTAATGCCCTGAGCGCTGATTTGGCGTCGTTGTTCTGAAGTGCGGCCTCACCTGCTTTCTGCGCAGTCGTAACAGTCTGTTTTGGAAGTGCACCCTGCTCTAGCCGTAGCCTCAGTGTTTCAAGGAACTTCTCGTCAACCGGAGGGAGGGCGGTGAACTGCTTAAGGAGGAATTTCACCTGCTGCAACAGCTTCGCGGAGGCGGTTTTGCTCCCCTGGTGCTGAATTTCATCTTGCTGAGAGGTGACCCCGTTCCTGAATGCCGACATGTTTACACCGATGAATTTGTAAAGCGATTCGAGGTCGTAGTTTGCCCGTTTTGTACCGGGCTCACACTTCAGTGTTGATGCCGACTCGAGGAAGTCGAGCTCCTTTGTTTCGAGCGACACATCACAAATGAAGAACTTCTCGAGATTACCCTTTTTGATATAGGAGACTACAGCATCCTTCTTCCCCTTCGCCGAGATGGCGCTTTTGGCCTTCACCGGGAGTTGAGAGATCTTTTTGAAGAGCTCCGGATCGTTTTCCATCACCCTCCTGATCTCATTCAGGTAAGAGAGTGGGCTTTCACCCTCGTCTTCCTCGCTCTGATATGAGTTCAGTTTATTGAAGAGTTCGTGCTGCTCGATCTCCTCATGCTCGGTGAGAAGTTGGGAGTCGGCACCCAGGAGGGTGATAAATGAGGTGATCTTCATCATCGCGATCTCACGGAGCCTGATGGCATCGTTCCCCTCTTCAGAAGGGAAAAAGTTGTAGGTGTAGATCGTGTCGAATTTGCTATCCACACGGTTGATCCTGCCCACCCTTTGCATCATCCTCGTGGGGTTCCAGGGGATGTCGTAGTTAACCACCACATTCGAGCGGTGGAGGTTTACACCCTCGGCAAGCACTTCGGTGGTTATCAATATCCTGTAAGCGTTGTGCTGGATGCTGCTCTTGGCGTCGAAGTTGTATATCACTTCCTTCCGGAGGCTTTCATCCGATTTTCCCGAGAACATAAGTACTCTGCCGGGGTAGTGGATTTCGAGGCTGTCTCTGAGATAACAAGCCGTTTCCTCCGACTCTGTGAAGACGATGAGTTTACTCTCGTTGAGTATTTTATCCTCTTTTAGCTGGGCGATAAACTCGAGAAGCTTGGGATCGCGTTTTATCCCCTGCCACTCTTCACGGATGGTACGGAGTGTATTCAGATCATTTTCAAGGTCGGTTCTTATCGAAGGTTTGAACTGGCTCGCGGGGAATTTTTCGGCCAGACCTTCCTCGATCATCTTCTCGATCGCCTCTTCATTTCCGGCTTCAACATAGTCGAATATTTTGTTCAGGTGCTTCTTGCTGAAATAGATGTAGCCATCGTCGTACAGTTGAAGGAATATCTCATAGCTGCGGATGAACCGCTCGATGGTCGCCCTGAAGGCGAAGAAACTGCTCTCAAGGCGTTTCACCAAAAGCTGTTTCATAAACTTGATGAGGTTGCGCTGGCTTTGCCTTTCAAGTTCGCTCATCTTCCCTTTGTAGTAGAGCATCGGGGCGTAACGGGTGTAGTTGAAGCCGCGCTGAAGGAGCTCGATGGTGTGATTGAATATCCTGTTCTCCGTGGCGTTCAGTTTGTAAAACAGAGCTGTTGGGGGATATGGGAAGGGAAAGCGCAGCCCCTGCTTCTTCAAGTCTTCGCCATAATATCTTTCTATCTCGGTTCGGGTACGCCGCACCATGAGATATTTCAGAACGCGGTTCCTAATCTCGGAGGAAACCTCCCGTAATTGTTCGAGGAAAGCGGGGTAATCGGTTTCGCGCAATTCGCGGTCGATCTTACCTTCCATTTCAGAGAAGAATTTCTCGAGGTTCGGCAAGCCGGGGATGGTTGATTGTTTTCCCTTCTGGAATATCCTTATCTGTGAGAGAAGGTCTTCCGGACGGTTGTTATACGGAGTGGCTGTAACCAGTATCACCCTCTTGCCGTGACAGATCGAGGCAAGCTGCTCGTAGGTTTTGTTTGTCTGGTTCCTGAAGGCGTGAGCTTCATCGATAATTACATTTTTGATCCTCTTGAGCCTGTTGTGATCGATCGAATCGAGCTTGCCGACCGAGAGGCACTGGGTCGGGACATTGAAGTCGCGCATCACATTGGGCCACGAGCCGGGGTTGTTCTCATCGAGAAGCACAGGAGACGAAATCACGAGTGTGTGACCGTCAAGCTGACCCGCGACCATGGCGGAGATATAAGTTTTACCCAGCCCCACTACATCAGAGATGAAGACGCCGCCATGCTCGTCAATTATCCTGAGGGCGTTAACAACCGCCTGCTTTTGGTACTCGAGATCCAAAAAACCTTCCGGGAGGCGGTCTTTTATAAGATCGAGGTCGTAGCTGAGATCGAGTTTGAAATATTCGTAGAGGAATTTAAGGTATAGCTCGTAGGGGGTAATTGAATCGTTAACCCAGGTTTCCTGATCCACTGTAGAGACGAAATCCTCAGTGATATCGATCGATTGCGCCCAGAGCTGTTCAAACTTGTCGAGCGCGAATCTTACATCATAACCCTGCTTAAGCTCGACATTGAACTCAAGATTTTCAGAGAGCCCCGAGAATGAGAAGTTGCTCGAACCGGTGATAACGCGGCCGAAGTCTTCACTTCCCTCGGGTTTCCGCATGATGTAAACTTTGGCATGGATCGGCTGATCGGGATATACCCGCATCTCCAGTTTGCCCGATTTAATGTAATCGATGAATTTCCTGATTCCGGTATCAGTTTCGAGGTTATCGTCGGTAGCCTGCACATCATCGCGGAGTTCGTTGCGGTATTGTTCGCGGATCTTGTGGCTGGAACGGAATTCGAGAGGGGCACCCTCGCGGGCATGGCGGTAGATATCCCAGGTGTGTTCGTCAAGTTTGAGTCCGACGATCACCCTGATCTTTTCAACATCTTCAAGTGATCTGTAAAGATTGTAAAATCCGCTCGCGCGGAAGTATCCCACCAGCACATCGAAATATCTGGTGTGTTTTAGTACTCTCCTGAACCTCTCAAGGAGTGAATCATCCCCCTCATTGGTGAAGAAGGTCAGATCGAGGTTATCTTTGCCTGTGGCACCCATACCTGCCAAGAAATTATTGGATCGAAAACTGAAATTATTAAAATTTGGGAAGAAAACAAAAAAGTGATGATCCGCCGCGGCGGAATGAGCGATGAGTGATGAGTTTTTTTATGCAAACGAGTTGATCCCGTCATGGATTATCCAATCCCTGGCGGGGATGGGCCTGCCCATTGGGGGGCAGTTGCAAGCAAGGATGTTCGCAGAATCCGATTCGGGCATGCGCCACAAAGAAATTAAACGGCTGTGCCCACGATATGTCGCCCGCCACAGCGGGCTCTGGTGTTGGTGGTGGTGCATTTCAATCCCCGCGCTTACGCGCGGGGCTACCGTGTTTCGCCCGCCAGAGCGGGCTTTTCTACCCATACGAGGCACCTATCGGTGCCAATTTCCCCGCGCTGACGCGCGGGGCTACCGTATTTCGCCCGCCAGAGCGGGCTTTTCTACCCATACGAGGCACCTATCGGTGCAATGCTTGCCCCTACAGGACGATCTCCGCGGCTAAAGCCGGGTTGTTGGTGAACCTCGCAATGCGATGGCTAAAGCCACCGCCTATTGGTTTATCCGACTCTACGGCCTTTGCCTCGCCGCGGCGGACTCACGGTGTAATATAACATCTAACATTTCACTTCGCCGGGGCGAATCACATTTCACTAGTACTTCACAAACTTACCGCTTGACACCCTGCCCTCGGAACGGACCACAACCTGATACACGCCTGCCGGCCAGCCTGCAAGATCAAGCGTGTTGCCTGCAAGGCGGACGGACATTCTCTCACCAAGTACGGAGTAAATTTCCACTTCTGTCCCTTCATTAAGACCGGGGAATGAGAGAACAACCATGTCACCGGCGGGATTGGGGTGAAGCCTGAGTCCCGTTGCCTGAGGCGATTCAAATTCATCCTTAACCGAAGTGGGCGACCAGTTTATCACCTCGCGGAGTATCTTCCAGGTGTCGTTGTTATAGACAGGAGTTACATCTGACGAGGTACCCGGGGCATTTCCCATTCTGAACGTAACGAGGTTCAGTTCGGGGACTATATTGAGGATCTGTCCATCCTTCCCGAGAGCGGAGATCATCGAGGGAGGCGCGTCGGGCGCAAGCATTCCGGGGAAGACGAACTGCGTCTGCGGCAGCATGTAAGTTTCCTTGCCGTTCAACCACCAGAGATAACCGTACGATTTGTTAAGCTGGTTCGAAGTGGTGGTCATCTCCCGGAAGTAGGTGGTGTCGGTCATTACAGGAGTCTGGCCCCACTTCCCTTTGTTCAGAATAAGGAGCCCGTACCTCGCCATGTTGCGGGGCGTGCTAAAAAAGACATTGTTGTAGCCGCTTGGCCAGAAGATGCCGCCGATTCCCGTGACCGGTTTAAGTTTCTGAGCCACGAACTGGGTCATGGTAAGTCCCGTGGCACTTTGCACAACACGGTCGAGGAGCGTGTAAGGCCCGTTATGGTATGCCCACCGGGTTCCGGGCGGCGCCTTGTAAATGAGGCACGAAGGGAGGGTGCAATAATGGTCGGGCACGCCGTCGTCCAGTCCCGAGGTCATTGTAAGCTGATGTATGATCTTAATATCTGCTTCCTGTTGGGGGGTCAGTGATGTCCACCCCGTTCCGAGATATTTTGAAGTGGTGTCGTCGAGGCGGAGTTTCCCCTCCTGTTTGGCGATACCGACCAGAAAAGCGGTGAGCGATTTCCCTGCCGATGCCCAGTACCAAACGCTGTCGCGGGTAAAGGTATCAAAGTATTTCTCCAGAACGATCTTTCCATCCTTGAGTACGAGGAATGCCTTCGTGTTCGAGTCATCGAGGAATGAGTAGAGGGAATCGATCTTCGCGAGGTTCCAGCCAAGTGATGCGGGTGTTACGCTCTCCCAATCACTCCCCGTCACCGGAGGGAAATAAAGTGTCTGGGCGTTGGTGTACGCAAGTAGTATGATTAATAAGGTCAGTATTCGCTTCATTTTGAAAGGGTTACACAGATTTCACTGATTTCACGCCTGCCCCCGTGGGGGATTTTATATTATTGTCAAATGTAAAATATTAGATCAGATCAGTATCATATGGGTTTAAAATAAAAAACCGGTGATCATAAAACCACCGGTTTTGTTAAAATCCCGTAGCTCAAATCGCAAACGGAGAATCACATTTCACTCCGCCCTCGCGGCGGACTCATCCTTCAGCCTTCATCCCTCAGCCTTAAATTTCGATCGGTTTCTTCTCTTTCTTCTTCGGTACTACGGGCTTGAACTCTTCGCGGAACTTCTTCATTTCTTCGCGGAATTTCTTCATCTCTTCCTGGAACTGCTGAAGGTCGGGACCCTCAAGGCCCTTGAAGGGGAAGTTGAAGTTGAAAGAAGAGTCTTTATCGAACTTCTTGAAGATCATCAGGGAGTCGAGGTTGCCGAGGCCCTTGAGGTCGGGCATTTTATCGAGTCCGTCGGGGATGAATATCTTAAAGCCGGAGCTGTCTTTCCCGGGGAAGTTGAAGTCAAGGGATGTGCCTCCCTTTGAGGAGTCGAACTTGAACTCGAAGAACTTCTCCTTGTCGGGAATTCCGGGGACATCGAACTTCACATTGAAATCGAAACCACGGCCTCCGGGGATGGAGTCAAACCTGAACTTCATATCGAAATTCTTCATGCTGAGATCAACGAGAGAGTCAATCCTGCGGAGTTCGATCAGCGAGGGCATGCCGGGCTCGAAGACGAAGTCGGGCATATCGAACTTGATAAAGTTGGTATCGATGAACACTTTGAATTTCTTCACACTCGAGGTATCACCCCTTCCGTCGTGAAAACCGCCGTACTTCTGCTTTTTCGGAGCGAGCACCACCTTGGTGTTCTTGATGATCTTTTCCTTGTTCATTACGGGCACGTTGTACATCGGTGCCTTCGTGTCAACCTTTAGAGTTGTCATGAAGACGGTGTCAGGGTTGATGCAGACGAAAGAGCCTTCATCCTCAGAGAAATCGATCTGTGAAAAAGCGGGCATGCTCTGCAGAAGGCTCGCCGGCATAACGCTGGCAACCACTTCGTTTTCGGCAGCGATGGCCATTATTTCTGCTTTAAGGGCAGCGTTATAGTTCCACAGGTTCGTGTTAACCGCTACTGTATTGTTGTCGTTCACGAGGATCGATTTTCTGATCTTGTCCTCATACTTCTTCAGAACGTTGTCAAGTTTCACCTTTTGCGTGGGGTTAAGGTTCAGTTTTTCGGTGAACTCCTTGAGGGTGATCTTCGAGTCGCCCATGGATGCCTCACGTATGGCGATTGCGGCACCTCCGTTCGAACCGTCGAGGCTGATCACATTTCCACCGGCAGAGTCGATCGGCAGCACCTGCGAGAAGGCAAAATTGAAGATGTCGTCTTTGGAAAGCTCCTCTTCCGCGAAATACGGGCGGAGGTTCTTCGTGTAGAAATCGAGGATGTTCCCCTTCTGGCGTTCGAAAAGGTCGTCAAGAAAGCCGGGGCTCACGCTGAAGAAGGTCATTAACACCAGCGTGAACACGCCAAGTGTGGCGACCGGCTTGTAAAAAGGTTTCAGGCGGGAGACCTGTTTGTTCTCCACTTTGATATACTCGCCAAGACGTGTATAGAAGTAGTGATCCTCGGGAAGTGGCGGCAATTCCTCAACCGCTTTCTTCGCCATCAGGATCTCGTTGTACTTCTCCCTCAGCGCGGGCGACTGCCGAAGCTTCTCCCTGTATATTGCTGCCTGGTCTTCCCTCAACTCGCCATCGGCAAGTGCGGAAAGATTCTCATAATCGTTATCAAATTGTCTCATAGTAACTCCTCGCGCCACGGTTCAAGCTGCTTTTTCAGTGCTTCGCGGGCTCTGAATATCCTTGATTTAACCGTTCCGGATTCAATTCCTGTTGTTTCGGATATTTCCTGATAGCTCATTCCCTCAAAATCACGGAGGATCAGGGGTTCACGGAGCTTCGGTGGAAGTTTTGCGATAGCCTCTCTCACCATTTCATTTATGTCGAAGTTTTCGCGGTGGCTCCCGTTGTCGGGGATGTTATCGCTGTCATCGCCGCTGAAGGCGGAGAAGATCGACATTATTTTCTGCTTCCTTACATGGTCGCGGATCTTGTTGATGGTGATGGTGTAAAGCCAGGTGGTGAACTGTGACTGGAAGCGGAACTGCTTCAGTTTTCTGTAAACCGAGAGGAAAACCTCCTGGCTGATGTCGTCGATCGCGGAAGTGTTGCCGAGGTTAAGGTAGATCAGGTTCCTCACCTTCTCCTTGTGCCTCAGTACCAGATCTTTGAATGCCGACTCGTCGCCTTCCTTGAATGCCTTTATAAGTGAAAAGTCATCCTGCAGGCTGAAAATGTTCCGGGCTTGCTGCATACCTTCGTTATTTTCTTTTTCGTTCATGGATTATGACGGTCTCGGTTAAAGTTAAGTTCCGCTCCCGCCGGAGTTTTCGCGCGGGGCAACGGCAAAAATAGCAATATAAAGGATGAGTTGAAGGGATATTATCCGGATGCCGGAATGGCGGGATGAACGGCGCCAGGGGTAAACCGGATTACAGCGGCGATTGTCGCCGATAAATGAAGTTGGTCTAATAATCCTCAGTTATCAATATCCGGGGGGTTATTTTTGCCGTGACTACAATTAAAAGCCATCCGAACGCGCGGCTTTACCATCTGATCCAAACCCTAACCAAAAGGAGTTATTCCTATTATGAGAAAAATGATCTCATCTTTAATTCTGATCTTTTTATTCACACCGATCCTCCTCAGGGCACAGTCAGGCGATGACTACAAGACTGCCTCAGAGATCGCAGATTACAAATATATCGGCACTTTCGGTCTTGACAAGATGGATAAGATCCTGGGCCCTGAACTTGATGCCTATATGCACGGCTCACCCCTGCCGGCGGAAGAGTACAGGGGGAAGTTCGAGAAACCGAAGTACCCGGTTAAGCTTTACAGGGTCAGGTATAAGTCGGTCATACCAGAGTTCGGCAACCAACCAATTACAGCAACCGGACTTGTTGCCGTACCCGAGACCGGTACTAAAACCATGCCCGTGCTCTCTTACCAGCACGGAACCGTCTTCAGCAAATATGAAGTGCCTTCACACCCCGACTCAACCTCAGAGGTGAAGCTGATGCTCGCCACTTTTGGCGCTCAGGGTTACATAGTGGTCGGCGCTGATTATTTCGGACTGGGTGAGTCAGATCTTCCCAACTCATATCTCGTAAAGGAGGCCTCGGAGCAGGCGTGCCTCGACATGCTTATCGCCGCCGGGGATGTGCTTGTGGATCTTGGCATCGAACGGGGCGATCTTTTCCTTCATGGATGGTCGCAGGGTGGCTGGACGACAATGAGCTTCCTCAGAAAACTTGAAGAACTCAACATCACCGTGAAGGCCGCTGCCGTGGCGAGTGCCCCCGTTGACGCGTTCGGCACGATAAACCGGTGGCTGAACAACTGGCAGCCGGGTGACGCGATCTACCTCCCCGGTTGCGGATCAAACTTCTTCTTCTCGCACGAATATTACAACAATTTGCCGGATCTCGCGAAACGGGCGATTAAGCCGGAATATTACCAGGTCGCGAAGGATTTCTACGAGTTCAAGATCGATTTCAAAGAGCTCGTTTCAAAAACACCGGTTAAAACCCCCGATATGTTCAACGATGAGTTCAGGGTAACTGGTGATATCGGTACGGAGCCTTTCTGGAAGATGCTCGAGGAGATGCAGGCATACAGATGGAGGATAAAAACACCGCTTCGCACCTACTATGGTGAAGCTGATGAAGTGGTGCCTGTTTATATCGCCCTGCTCCCCGAGAACTGGCACAAACTCCTCGGCAGCGGCGACACAAAAGCGGTAAACGCCGGCCCCAAAGCCGACCACCGAGGTACCTATATCTACTCCTCCCTTCACCCCCCCAAGTGGTTCAGTACTTTCAAATAGTTGATTTAAAGGGTTACACATATAAAAGGTTTAAAGTCAAGAGATATAAATCTCCCGCTCAACCTTTCGTAAAAAAGGTCTCCAAAAGTTGCGAAGATTAATTGGTATTTCTTCGAC
>RHKR01000542.1 GCA_008363265.1 Chlorobiota bacterium | reverse complement strand
GCGTACAGAAGCGCCCGTGTAAGACCGGTCAGATCATCGGTGGTAAGGTACTTCATTCCACCGAATGCGCCGACTCTTCCTGAAAGGCATGCACTTAATACTACGAGATTCGCATTAAGTTTCATGGTAAATATTTCAGACGCCCGGAGGTACCCGTCGTCAGTACTGTTTTTTGTCAGCATCAGATGACTTTTAAGTGCGTCTTCTTCATAAATGCCGTGAGTTGCGAAATGGACAATGTCGTAGTTGGAGGCACTCCCTTTGATCATAGTTTCGGTGGCCTCCTGCCCGATCAGGAGGAGTGTTTTTTCCTTTTCAAAGTGTCTGGATATCTCGTTAGCCTCTTTTTCAGCGAAAGGAAGCGGGCTGAATTTAGTGTTCGGATAGATTGGATTTCCGACAATAAGGATCGACCCCTCCTCTTTACCCCCTGATTTCAGAAGAAACGGGAGTGAGGATGCCGAGGGAAGGGTAAGTATCTCTTTATCCTCTATCCAGTACCGTGGCCTGGCAATGTGATTCTTTTTTGTCAGATCCAAACCGCCTACTGATGTAACCAGAGCGGCGAAAGGCATCTCATGGAGAAATCCGTGAGGTATTATGATCACCCTCCCAAAGTCAGTCAGGGCTTTATCCTGCTCCGGGCTGATCATCGTCTTGTAAAGTTGAAAAAGTGAAAGCTGAATCGTGCGGTCTGCATCGGAGGCGTACCACATTCTGGCAAGATTTGCGCTGTCAAGCGTCTCGTCATTCCTGTTCATGATCTTCTGAAGTTCGATGAACGCTCCCCTCTTGTTCGGGAAAAGATTTATGTCAGTGAGTATCTTCGTCACCAGGGAATCGATATCCCTCGGCGATGATTTCGACCTCGAAACAGAGATGCCTGTCTTTGTAACCAGAAAAGTGTAGAAAGCATTCCGCCCGATAAAAAACTCTATGACGGCAGTGCCATCACTTATCAGATCCTGGAAATCTTCAAGTTTGATGGTTTCCTCACTGATCATGGTCTGAAGATCGGGCTGCAGTTCCTCTTTTTTCTGATACAGCTCTGAATATTCATTGAGCAGTGTCCCGAATCTCGAAGAGCTTTCCGTGTTGAAGAAAACCCAGAGTGAATCACGGAAGACGGTTTCAATCTCTTTTTTTCTGGAAAGGACATCCTTAAGATCGGCAGGCAGGTCTTCCTCAATTCCGGATGCCTTCGTCGAGAGCATGTCGATGAATGATCTTGACTTTACTTTTTCAGCGAGATTGAACATTGCGGCATAGTCTTTATCTGCATAAAGTTCATTTATCAGAAGTACATAATAATAGGTAAGATTGTCGAGAAACAGGGCACGGCCCCTTTCATCGTCAAATCTTGAGCGAAACTCTTCAATAACAGGGATATTGTTTTTCAGCAGTGATATCCCCTCTCCACGGAGGTCGTTACCGTTGTCCTGACGGTCAGCCATCTCAATATAAAGATATCCGAGCCTCAGTGAAGCAATCGCTCGCTGTCCAGCTTGCCGAGACTCTGGAAAGTTACTCCAAGATTAAAATCGATAGCGGCGATCAGATTCGGATCGTTCATTGATACTGCATGATTCTTGGCCGAACCGAGTGCGTTCAAAGCCTCGGTCAGGTTCTCGCCGTAACTGCTGTTGTCGGGGTCAGCCACGGCATCAAGGCGATAAAGAATTGCAAGGTTCAGGAGTACCGATGCAAGTCCCGAATTGTTTCCGGTCTTTTGGTAATGCCCGAACACCTCCATAAAAAGATTTTCAGCTTCGGATATCTTTCCCGCATAAGCCGCCCGCCTGTCACCCTCCATCAGAGTGATGGCGAGGTTGTTCTTGATATTGTAGAGTTCGTCCGTCTTTGTTGCGTCTGTATTTTCCGGAAAGTGCTTCTCCATCAGGGATATTGCAAGTTTGTAGAAACTTGAGGCGGCCTCCAATTCACGGTAGTTGTAGTAAAGTGTTCCGAGTAATTTTACCGACCTTACAAGATTAAAATCGTCTTTCTCCTCCTGAGAAGTGTTCAGGGCCCTGATTATCAATTTCTCGGCTTCTTTGTACTTTGAATTGTCAAGGAGGGCTTTGGCTTCATCAACAAGCCTGCCCGCGTCACCCGGTTGGGAATGGATCGATGTGATAAGAAAGATCAGGGAGAAGAAAAATTTTTTCATGGTATTAAAGTTTATCAAATTTTACTAAATTGTGTACGAGATTTGATTTTACCTTAATTTGTGATCTAAAGCAAACCAATGTTTCTTCATCATCAATATCACAAATAATGGTATGCATAAAGCTTAATTTGCCGGCAGAGTTATTCGATTATTTCTTTCTACTCGTAGATGAAGTAATCTGATTCTTAATTTAATAAAGAAAATCAAGAAATCAAATTCTATTTCACTTCATCGAGCTGAAAGTTTCCCAGAGTTTTTATTATAAATGGAGGACCCATGAAAAATCGTATGGCAACATTAATCTTTTCTGTCATGTTTTCACTCGCGGCTGTGGCTCAGCAGGGTGTTGACATTCAGATCGTAAATCCGCTGCCGACAATAGATCTCACACAGTTCATCAACGCACGGGATCTGTGCGGCGCGCCCGAAGTTTTCCAGGTAAGACTGAACCCAAAAGGTATACCCGGATATGTAAAGGCAAAATTTGAGTGGAAGAAAGTCGGTCAGAGCAATTATGAAGAGGTTTACAGAATGACCACTGAAATCTTTACGATCAGAGACTTCTACAGCAATGAGCTTTGTAACTCTGATGTAAGGGTTAAAGAGGAAACTTCAAACAGCACCCTCATCGAAGAAGCCTTGGCGAAGGGTGTTCCTGTAGGCAGTTACAGGATCAGCATCGAACTCTTCGATGTAAGCAACAGATCGCTTGGTGCTGATACCGAGATCCGCGATTTTACCAATCCGGCTCAGACACTCGCTCTTATCCAGCCTGTTCAGCTGATGTCATATCAGGAAAATGCCGTTCCTGCATCGTGGAACCCTGTTACCGGTGCTAGTTCATACAAGATCAAGGCTGTCCGCGTTACTTCGATCCCCGCTTCTCTTGAGGCAGCACTCGAAGAGGGACTTCCCTGTATCAACAACGTTGACGTAGGCAACCTAACCCAGGTGAATGATCTTTCTGTATATCAGTCACAAAATCCCTGGAGACCCGGTGATTTTGTTGTGGTTAGAGTTACTGCTGTGGTTCCCGGTGCGGCATCTACAACAGAGCTGAACAGTAATATTATCCTGTTCCAGATCGCTAACCCCAGTGCACCGCAATCATCCGTTATCGCGCAGCTGGTAACTTCATTGCTTTCATTCCTGCCACCCAACCTCCTGTCAGCTGAAGTGCAGGCATTCCTTACCCAGTTCGGTGCTTCCATCATCGGCTACCAGGGAGAAAATGGCGAGAATCTTAACGTTAACGAGCTTCTTAACCTTCTTAACATGATCATTGCCAATCCTGACATGTTGAGCAATATCTATATTCAGCAATAGGAAGAGAGATTGAACATGAAAAAATATCTGCTAAATCTGTCTGCACTTCTGATCGCAGTCTTTTTCTTCTCCGGTGCCGGTG
>RHKR01000541.1 GCA_008363265.1 Chlorobiota bacterium | reverse complement strand
GTCCAAAGCCCGGACGATCCCAACCGCGGATGGCCCCATCTGTGGCGCGCCCGCCTCACCGCCCTTCCGCCGGAGTGACGCACCCGCCTCAGAGAGCCCCCCGGACGTCCGAATGGCATTCTATCTGATGCGCTCACGAGGTCTTGGCATGCGGCAGGCCGCGACACCAACGGGCGCACTTCTTGCCGACCTGCTCCAGAGACCGCTCTCGTCGAGAGCTCGGGGACGGATTTCGATCACGGCGGCAGTGAGGTGCATCGCAAGATGGGCGCTCCGGTGCGGCGGATCTCACGGTGCGCGCCCTGCCGCGGCCGTGTCAGCGTCACGCTGCTCGGAGCGGCCGCGGGGCTCTTCGCTGCCGTCTTCTTCGTCTTGATCTTCCTTCCCTGGCGGCCCGTCGGCGAGCTGCCCCCCGTGGCCGTGCAGCCCGTCCACCGGGTCGATCCCCGCCTCGACAGGGTACTCACGCAGCAGCCCTGAGCAGAAGGAGTGAATTGTTGATATGTTTGAATTGATCAGATCCTTGATGAGGCCATCGATCTTTACTTTCTGCGACTTGTCAGCTGTCGCGTCGTGTAACTCAACCAGTTCCTTCCGGATCTTGGCGTAGAGTTCGGAGGCAGCCTTATCGGTGAAGGTGATTGCGGCTATCTCGTTAACCCTGACATTTTCTTCGAGCAGGGCTTTGATGTATCTTCCCGAGAGTACTTTGGTTTTACCGGAACCGGCGTTGGCGGTTACCAGCAAGTGGCCGTTAAGTTCTGATGCTTTTTCCTGTTGTGCGGTAAGTTTTCCCATGATGATCTTCCTCCTGAGGACATTAAATTTTTATAAATATCTACATTGATAAAATAAGACTGACCGTTGAATAATTTTTATCATTCGATGATTAAAAATCATTCTTCTCCCTCTTTTTCATGAAAGTGAGGGAAGGTGATCTTGAAGCCGGTTCCTTTTTCGGTCTCGAGCAGCTCGATCTTTCCCCCGACGGATTCAACGAAACGTCTGGTCAGTTTCAGACCAAGACCTGTTCCAGTCGATTTGGTTGTGAAGTTAATTTCGAAAATTCTCTCCCTGACCTCCTCCGGAATACCGGTACCGTTATCGGTAACTTCCAATATTAATGAATCATCACTCTCTTTAACGCTGACTCCGATCCTTGTGGCCCCCGCCTGGATGGAGTTGCGGATAAGATTGATGAGCGCTCTTTTGAAGTGCGACTCATCCCCGGCGATGTGGAGAGTACCTTGCGGGATATCCACCTTGATGGAAACAGGGGAGCCCGTGTAGAGGTCGGTCACTTCCTTTATCAGGTCGGCGATATCGATCCTGTGAGGCGTAAAACCGGGCATTTTTGCTGAGCGGGAGAACTCGGATGCTGTATGGTTGAGTATCTCGATCTGTTTAAGGAGTGAATTAAGCACTTTTTCTGTTAACCGGTCGATCCCCGGTGCATTGTCCTTCGATGCTGAAAGGAGGTGCTGTACGCTCAACTTCATTGGTGTAAGGGGGTTTTTCACCTCATGCGCCACCTGTTTCGCCATTTCCTTCCACGCGGCATCCCGCTCGAGGAGGGCGATCTCATCCTGGTTCTTCTTAATTTCACCGGTCATGAACCTGAATCCCCGCACCAGTTCACCAATCTCACCCCTGTTGGTTGTGGTGATCTCATAGTCGAGGTTACCAAGCGCTACAGAGTTTGCGGCACGTGTCAGCCTTAGCAGGGGGGAGGATATCCTTCCTGAGAGGATCGTGGCGAAGATTATTATCAGGATAACCGCCAGGGAGTAAACCCCGAAGAGGAAAACATCGAACTCGAGAAGGAGGGCCGAGCGCTCGTCGCGGTCGGCAATGTCTGTAACCATCACCGTGTAAACATCATCTCCCTCAATCCACGATCTCGAGAGTGAATAATAGCGGTAATGCTCGAAACTCTGCATCAGGAAATTATCCTTCACCGGAACGGGGCCGTTTATCCGTGAAGGAACGAGAAGAAGCGAGGGAATAAAAGCCGCCCTCGTTTCGTTCGGGGACGTGTGGGCGAGATCACCGTTCCTGTAAAGGGTGAAGGGGATGCCGGGAGAAACTTTCAGGGGATTT
>RHKR01000029.1 GCA_008363265.1 Chlorobiota bacterium | reverse complement strand
CCGCCCTCAAACTCATCCCAGATATCGGTCACATAAACAACATTACGGAGATGCGCGTACTCAGGCAGCATATCCAGAAGAAGATTGCTCGAATCCTTTATAAAGGATTCATTGAACGATGAGTGTTCCTCGTCGAGGAATAGCGGCAGATACCTTATCGACGCCTCCACCAGGTCCTGAAAGAAGTGCGTTCCGAAACTCAGATCGGGTTTGTAATTCCCCTTCTTTTTTGAAATCTCGATCAGCATCGAGCAGTTATTGATCTGAGAATATGTCACGCTGACGCCAAGTTTGATATCCCCCCTGCTGCCCCATCGCCCTGGGCCCATAAGGATGAATTTCCGGCGCGGGAGAAGTTTATTCAACTTCCCGATAACGGAGGCAACTTCAAGCATCTCCTCCTTGGAGCCGAGCGAATCGTATCCCTCAGGATCAACATAGACAACGAACCGCAGAGGCGGTACCCTGCCGTTTGAGATATGCTTGGAGGCAGAGAACACAACCCTGTCGGCAGGAATGTTCTTGGGTATGGCATCTGCCGTGTTTTGCTTGGTATAGCTCTGCGGACGGCATTGCAGCAGATAGAAATCCTTCCCGTCGCTCGCGAATTCCACGTCAACAGGCACCTTGAACTTGTTCTGCAGTATCTGGAGCATTGTGTGCATTTTCGGGAGAAACTGCGACCTGTTCAGCATTCCCTCAAATGTCACAACCAGTTCATCTTCCTGATAGTCAACCTGAAGCGGATTCGGAGGGCGCAGCATACCGTTTGAGACAACGGATACAATATTATTGATCTGTGGATAATCAGCGCCCACTTCGCTCAGAAGTGTGTCAAGATCGATGGTCTGGAACTGGTTCGTCTTAAGATTGATCAGATCGATCTTTTTAGGAGAATACCGAAGCGATTCCTGAAGTGTCACGTTAACACGCAAATTAGGCTGACCGGGAGCGATCAGGATCGGATAATCATCACTTACCCTGTCGACCGCGCGCGTACCGAGACCGGGAACAAGCCTTACAAGTCCATCCTCACGGTTGATCCTTGGCGACCACCTGAATTCGTTGTTGCTGAAAGCCACACCGGCAAATGCGGGAAACCAGTAGTCACCAACGCGGGTGCCTACAACTTCCATTATCATGATGCCCATCTCTTCATGGAAATCGATAAGTCCCCTCTCGGTACGGTATTCTATGGGGTCAGGTCCGAAAGTGGACGCGTAGACCTCGGCAATCGCGTCCATTAAAGCGCTGAGACGCTCAGCCTTCGATCCTTGGTTCGCAAGGAAGAGGCTTTTATACTTACCCGAGAAAGCCGAGCCGACCTGATCCTCGAGCAAGCTGGAGCTTCGCACGATGATCGGACTGTCACCAAAATCATCGAGAGCAACAGAAAGTCCCTTAAGAATATCAGGCGGGAACTGACTGTCTTTGAACAACTGTAAAACCTGAGGGTACTCAACCCTTATCTCCTCAATATCGCGGTACTTGTGTTCATAAACCTCTTCCAGATTATTGTACTGAATGAACTGCATGATACAGTCAGAGGTAAGATACCATGTCTTGGGTATCTTAACTTCGAACGGAAGTTCCGCACTGCTGACACTGGCCTTCAGGATGTTGTGAGCGAGGAAAACACCTGAGCTTTTTCCGCCGAGTTTACCATGACTTCCCGGCAGGAAGATCATTTTATCGATAAGTTTGTGAAAGTCGGTCAGTTTGACGTAATCTTTCGCGATCTGGATAAAATCAAGATCATCGGTAAGGAAGCGCCTGAGGAGAGAAACCCTGAGGCCCTTCACCGTCGCAGGTGAAAGTTCGATCTTCTCGGGGGCCATGTGGTAGAACCTCCTTATGGCATCCGAAATGTCGGCCAGCGATGAGTCCTGCGATTCAAGCACCTTTATAAGGGAACTTGTGTTGTCGTTCTGTATCCACTTCTGGACCCTCCAGAGTATCTCCTCCTCGGTGAAGTTTTCGCTGGTAAGTTTCAGGATAGATGAAATGTAGTCATCATAATCAGTGATTATCCTTTTCTGAAGAGGCCTGTTCTCATCTTCGGTACCCCGTTCCTCTTCCCCTTTAAGATCTATGCTCATCTCTTTAAGCAGCACTTCTGCTTCCTCGATCCCCTTCCAGTTAAGCTGGTGGAGCATTTTTCTCAGAAGACGCATAAAGAGGGCCGGATCTGTTTTTCTGATCATATCGATAACGATCCGCCACTCGGTTTTTTCGACCACAGCTTCTTCCACACGCTTGCGGTCAAGTTTCTTTTTCAGCCGGTGGTTGAAAATGAAATCACCCAACCTGAAAGCGATCGTTTCAAGCAGCCGTTTTTCCTGTTTCAGAAAGGGTCCGATCTCAGCAATGGGTGCTTCTTTCGTGTAAGTAACCTGAATGTCACCCACTATTTTTTCGCCTGCCACCAGATCTTCACTGAGCACCGGCATATCTTCAATATAACCGCCCGTCTCGAAGGTTTTATCCCTGTAGCGGAGGCGGACCTCACATAGCTCAGGGAACTGCCAAGCAGACCTCATCCGCTTGATAACGATCAGAAAAATATCCTCTTTAACGAGGGTTTGATCGTGCAGGAGGTCTTCGAGATCGTGCAGGAAGTTGATCTCTTTAATTCTCTCTTCTAAAGCGCTGGTGATTTTTGAAGACTGATCGGAAAATGACATGTCATCCTAATTTTGATAATCGATTATTTAAAATTAAAGAGGCCGCCCCAATTAGACTAATCAGGGCGGCCGCTCAATAATTTGCTGTTAATTTATCAGCACCAGCCTCTGTCGTGGCAAGCCTGAGCCACGCGGCTTATAGCAATAACATAAGCTGCATCCCTCATGTATATCTTCTTCTTTGCAGAAGTGTCATACACAGCATGGAACGCTGATGTCATTTTCGAGTCAAGTTTCGAGAGCACTTCTTCCTTGTCCCAGAAGTAGTTCATGTTACCCTGAACCTGCTCGAAGTAGCTACAGGTAACACCACCCGCGTTTGCGAGGAAGTCAGGTATAACAAAAATACCTTTCTGCTCAAAGTATTTGTCAGCTGCCGGTGTGGTTGGGCCATTGGCACCTTCAGCGACAAATTTGACTCTCGGACTGATCTTCACAACATTGTCTTCCCTGATCTGGTTCTCAAGGGCGGCAGGAATGAGGATGTCTACATCCTGTTCGATCCACTGATCACCGGGGAGTACTTCGTATCCGAGTTGTTTCGCTTTGTCTTTGTTGATTCCACCGAACTTGTTGGTGATTCCAAGCAGTTCCTGAAGGTCGATGCCGGAAAGTCTTCTGAATGTGTATGAAGCCTGATCTTCTTCATCCCAGCTGGAAACTGAGATTACTTTTCCACCAAGCTGGGTGTAGAGTTTGATCGCGTACTGAGAAACGTTTCCGAAGCCCTGAACACTGGCAGTGGTATCCTTGGGATCAACGCCTTTAAGTTTGAGAGCTTCGCGGAGGGTGAAGATCACACCGTAACCGGTGGCTTCAGTTCTTCCGAGTGAGCCGCCCATTCCAACAGGTTTACCGGTGATAAAGCCGGGATATTTACCGCCGTGAATAGCTTCATATTCATCGAGCATCCAAAGCATGTGCTGCGGGTTGGTCATTACGTCGGGAGCGGGTACGTCCTGGATCGGACCGACATTTCTGGCGATCTGTCTTACCCAACCGCGGCAGATCGCTTCCTGCTCTCTCATGCTGAGGTTGTGCGGGTTACAGATAACACCGCCCTTGCCGCCACCGAGCGGAATGTCAACAACCGCGCACTTCCATGTCATCCACATCGAAAGGGCTCGAACTGTATCTACTGTCTCCTGTGGGTGGAAACGGATACCGCCTTTTGCCGGGCCTCTTGCGTCATTATGCTGACACCTGAATCCACGGAAAACCTTCTGGCTACCGTCATCCATCTTTACTGATATACTGAAATGATATTCTCTGAGGGGGTTTCTTAACAGATCTCTCGTCGCTTCATCGAGTTCGAGAAGATCTGCCACTTTATCGAATTGAGCCTGAGCCATCGCAAAGGCGTTGAAGCCTGCATCAGCCATTATATGCCTCCGTTGTCATATTTGAGTATGTATCCAAATGATAATCATTTTTCATAAAAAAATAATTATTTGAGATATTAAACTACATAAGATTGTAACAAAAGGCAAATATTCTAATAAAATATTTCACATTTTTACTGATTCCGGGTCGCCCTGTGACCTATGTCTTTCCGGAAGTGAATTCCCGTGAAATTTATCTTCTCAATTGAAGAGTAGGCAAGGTCAACAGCTTCCCCGATCTCGCCTGCTTCACTTATGGCGGTTATCCCGAGCACCCGTCCCCCCGTTGTTAAAACAATACCATCTTTTACTTCCGTACCGGCGTGAAAAACGATACTTATCTCTGACGCCTGCTCCAATCCCTCAACTTGAAATCCTTTCTGAAACTGACCCGGATAACCTCCTGATGCTGCAACAACGCAGACAGCTGCACCCTTTGTTCCGGTGAAAGCCGATCTGTCAAGTTTTCCTTCAGCTACTGAATAGAGCAGTTTCAACATGTCACCTTCGACCACCGGAAGTACCGCCTGGGTTTCGGGGTCGCCGAACCTGCAGTTGAACTCCACTACTTTTGGGCCTTCCTTAGTGATCATCAATCCCGCGTAAAGGCATCCCGTGAATGGGTTTCCCTCTTTCCGCAAAGCATCCAGAAAAGGTTTTATGATTGTTTTATCTATCTCGCTCTGTAGATCAGGCGTTATCAGAGGAGCCGGGCAATAGGCTCCCATGCCACCGGTGTTCGGGCCGGTGTCCCCATCCCCAATTCTCTTGTGGTCCTGCGCCGCGGGAAGACAGATAAAATCCATACCGTCAGTAATAGCAAAGATCGAAGCTTCCTCTCCCTGCATAAATTCTTCAATAATGATCCGGTCTCCCGAACCACCGAATACACGGTCGATCATCATCTCTTTCACTGCTGATACGGCTTCGTCAATATCTTGCGCGATCACCACACCTTTACCGGCAGCCAGACCATCAGCCTTGATCACAACAGGAAAATTTACCGCATTAAGGTGTTCAACCGCCTGGTCGTGCTGCACGGCACTGAACTCGCGGAAGGAGGCAGTCGGAATCCCGTACTTCACCATCAATGATTTCGCGTACGATTTCTCTGATTCAACCCGTGCTGCCTCTTTTGATGGGGCAAAAACCTTTAACCCATGAGCTACGAGATGATCGCCCAGTCCCTCAACGATCGGTATCTCAGGTCCGATGATCACCAGGTCGATCGAGTTCTCCTTCATAAAATCAGTGACCGCAGCATGATCTCTTACATCTATCAACACGTTGGTGCCAATTGAAGAAGTTCCACCGTTACCGGGCAGAAACCAGATTTTTTCGCAAAGTTCCGACCCTGCGATCGAGTATCCCAGAGCGTGTTCCCTGCCACCACTTCCTATTATCGCGACTCTCATTAATGCACCTTTAGAAAGAACTGAAATTCTGTGGCGAGTTGACCGGTGAGTAACCTGCGGTCGAATTTTTGAACAAATTCCTCATCGGGAACCGGTTGCCTGCCGCTTGCGTAATCCTCGTAAGCCTTTAGAATATTTGATTTTATGGTTTTTACATCATACGGGTCGGAAATATAGGATGCCCCGTAGTCTTCAAGATGGCTCCGTAAGGCACCGTCAGGTAGGCACGCCAGTACCGGTTTCAGTGTTCCAAAATATTCATACATTTTACTGCTGGAGATTGTATCGGCGTTTCGTCCCTTACCGACCATGAACCATAGAAGATCGCTTGCCATCACTTTCTTCAAAGCTTCCAGATGTTCCATATAGTTGTGTTCCACAACGAAATTCTGCAGATTGTAACGTCTGATCAGTCGCCTGTTCTCTATCCTGAGGAAGCCAATGAAATGGAGCTCGATATTCACCGCCACTTCGGGATTCTCTTTCAGTATCTGTTTGAATGCCTTAAGGAAGTATTTGGGAGTAATGAACTCATAGAAGATGCCTGAATAAGTGATCACCATCTTTTTTGTGAGTTTCTTTGCGCCGGGGGCTGCAGCCGCCACATCCTGAGCATCGTATCCGTGAGGAATTATCAGCATCTTTTTATGCGTAAGGAAAGGATAATTCTTCATCATCCGCTCTTTAACGCGCCTGTTGGTCACAACAATTTTATCAACCTTGCGTAGTGCGGCATCCTCTTCTTTTTTTGTGCTGATCCTGTGCCAGGGTGTAGGATAAATTGCGAACTGGTTTCCATACCAGAGGTCACGATAATCGACGAAAACAGGAAGTTTGAATTCCTCACTGATCCTGATCGCGGCTTCAAATGAACTGAACGGAGGTCCCGAAACGAAAATCACATCGAATTTCTCTTCGGAACAGAGCCTTTTTGCCTCTTTGTAGGCCTGTCTCGCCCATGACCTTTTGTTATCAGTAATGTTTAACCACGCACTCACATAAGCAAACAACTTCCTGAATATCTCACGCGGCATTTTGATCGTTCCCTTTTTCTTAAGGATCGAGTTGATCTCTTTGCCACTTACTCTGACCACGCGGATATTTTCATTTTTCAGATCCTCGAGCAGTGAGTGATCATGCGCGAAATACGCAATGTCACCGGTGGTGATAACGGTTGGGCTCCAGTTAAAGTCAGGAAGGTATTTTACAAATTTTGTGGTTCTTTGTACACCACTCAAACCCTTGGGAGGAAAATAGTAAGCAAAAATCAGGGCTTTATACATAACTTATTTCATATCAGTTTGGTGACACCGGTATCGGTCACAGTATAATCGTGTTCGATCCTTACACCGAATTTGTCAGGGATATAGATGCCAGGTTCGAGGGTAATGATCTGTCCTTGCTTAAAAACTGCATCTGAATATCCGGATATTCTTGGTACCTGATGCACCTTGTAGCCGATACCATGTCCAAGGGCATGAGGCAGACAATCGGATGATTCAGGATGACTGGCAGTTAAAACCTGCATTGCAATATCAGCCGGGACAGAACATTCAACGGAGGGTTTTATTGAGTTTTCAGCCGCCTTTAGAGCCTTCTTTACGGCCTTACGGACATTCTGATACTCTTCAGTTGGATTTTCACCATACCAGAATGAACGGGTTATATCAGTGGAAACACCCATGTAATTAACACCAAAATCGATCAACACAGGCATTTCAGACTTCAGTTTCTTCCGGGTGGGCTCTGTATGGATGCGGGCTGTATTCTCACCAAAACTTACTATGGGAGTAAACGCTTCCTCACATCCCGCAGCATGAATCAAATAACTGATCTCCGCTCTGAGAGTATATTCTCTTATCCCGTTCCTCAATAATTTTTCAATCCGGTTTTCAATTTTGGTTGTAATAGCCGCAGCCCGGTTGAACCGTTTCATGGTCTCTTTATCGGAAACTGAGATGAAATTCTCCAGATCAGCCGTGATGTCTTCTGCTTTAATTCGCGCCCTGACAGTATCAAGTCCGATAGACGAATTCAGGGTTGCGGCATCCAGACCGATTCTTTGCTTGGCTCTTTCAATTTGTTTACGGATCAGATCCGCCGGATGTTTAACCACTTTCCGAACCAACCGGTGATCGGTAGCCCAGACATCACCAAAGTACCGGGGATCAGTAACCAGGTAAATATGTTTACGGAAAACCGCCAGCCAGGCATTGGAAGAAACGAGATCAGTGAAAAATCTGATCATCTCTTTGTCAGCGATAACGATCAGTTCCAGATCATTTTGGTGCAGAAGATCAAAAAGAAATCTGAAGCGGGAACTCAGATATTTGTGGATCATAGTTTCTGGTAATTTGGAGCTTCCTTTGTCACGATGATATCGTGAGGATGACTCTCTTTTAGAGATGCAGCAGTGATCTTAACGAATCTTGATTTGGTCTTTAATTCTTCGATTGTGGCGGCACCCGCATATCCCATGGACGCACGAAGACCGCCGGTCAGCTGAAAGATGGTATCAGCGAGCGGTCCCTTGTACGGTACCATCCCTTCGACACCCTCCGGAACGAGTTTATTTACTTCAGTTTCAGGATCCTGGAAGTAGCGGTCACCACTTCCCTTCTTCATTGCATCAAGCGAACCCATTCCGCGGTAAACTTTGAAACTTCTTCCGTCATAAAGCACCTTTTCACCTGGACTTTCATCCGTTCCGGCAAAGAGACCTCCGATCATTACTGTATCTGCTCCGGCAGCGATGGCTTTGGCCACATCACCGGAGTATTTTATTCCGCCATCAGCAATAATGGGGATACCTTTATCCTTTAATGCCCTGTAAACCTCCATAATGGCACTGATCTGAGGGACACCGATGCCCGCGATCACCCTGGTGGTACAGATCGATCCCGGACCAATTCCCACTTTAACGGCGTCGACCCCGGCGTTGTAGAGCTCAAGAGCTGCTTCGTAAGTGGCAATATTTCCTGCGATTATTTGTATCGAGGGATATTTGGCACGAACCTCTTTAATGGTTCCTATGACTCCCATTGAGTGGCCATGAGCCGTGTCGATCACGATCACATCCACACCGGCTTTCACAAGTCTGTCGATCCTCTCGAAAGTATCAGCGCTGACTCCAACTGCCGCACCCACCCTGAGGCGGCCCTTCTCATCCTTGCAGGCGTGTGGATGATGCTTCTTCTTCTGAATGTCTTTAAATGTGATCAGACCTTTCAGATAACCGTCTTTGTCAACCACGGGAAGCTTCTCTATCCTGTGCTGATGAAGAAGTTCTTCAGCATGCTCGAGAGTTGTACCAACTTCCGCTGTTACAAGGTTTTCCGAGGTCATCAGTTCGTTTACTCCAAGTGTAAGATCTTTCACGAAACGGAGATCGCGGTTGGTAAGAATTCCGATAAGTTTGCCCGCTCCGTCGATAATTGGAATGCCTGAAACAGAGTATTTACGCATCATTTCGAAAGCGTCACCCGCCTTTTTATCGGCCGTAAGGGTCACGGGGTCCTGGATCATGCCGCTTTCAGAGCGTTTCACTTTATCCGCTTCATCTGCCTGCTGATCGATCGACATATTTTTGTGGAGAATGCCGATCCCGCCTTCTCTTGCGATCGCGACGGCGAGTTTGCTCTCGGTTACAGTATCCATCGCCGCAGAGAGAAACGGGATGTTCAGGGATATTCCCCTGGTGAGTTTCGCGCTGATATCGACCTGTTTGGGAAGTACCGATGACTTCGCAGGCAGTATCAGGACATCATCAAATGTAATGCCTTCGTAGGCAAACTTATCGTTGTTCATTATGTTTCTTCTTAATTAAAAGCAGCAATGCCGGTGATGTCTTCACCAATGATCAGGGTGTGCATCTCGTGCGTTCCTTCATAGGTTATTACCGACTCAAGATTATTCGCATGACGCATAACCGGATATTCGTCAAGTATACCATTTGCACCATGAATACCTCTGGCCATTCTGGCGATGTTTAGAGCCATGTCACAGTTGTTTCGCTTTGCCATTGAGACCTGCTGGAATCTCAGATCGCCGGAATCTTTAAGTCTTCCAAGTTGCAGGTTCATTAGCTGGGCTTTTGTGATCTCGGTGACCATATGTACCAGTTTTTCCTGGGTCATCTGATAACCCGCAATCGGCTTCGAGAACTGAACCCTTGAAAGGGCATATTTCAATGATGAATCATAGCATGACATTGCCGATCCAACGACACCCCAGGCGATTCCGTATCTTGCCTGATTGAGGCACATTAATGGTGCTTTTAATCCTTCTGCTTTAGGAAGTCTGTTCTCTTCAGGGATGAAGACGGAATCGAATACCAGTTCAGAAGTTACTGATGCTCTGAGTGAGTGTTTGCCCTTCATTTCAGGGGCGGTAAAACCTTTCATTCCTTTTTCAACAAGGAAGCCTGCCACTTTGCCGTCTAGTTTCGCCCAGACAACAGCGACATCTGCAAGTGTACCATTGGTGATCCACATCTTGGCACCATTCAGAATGTAACCCCCTTCGGTTCTTTCGGCTTTAGTTACCATACCGCCGGGGTTGGAACCAAAATCGGGCTCTGTTAAACCAAAGCAGCCGATCAGTTCACCTTTCGCGAGTTTTGGCAGCCATTTCCTTCTCTGTTCCTCGCTTCCAAATGTGTAGATCGGGTACATTACAAGGGCGCTCTGTACTGATACGAAACTTCGTACACCACTGTCGCCTCTCTCAAGTTCCTGCATAACAAGACCGTAAGCAACGTTGTTCATGTCGGCTCCGCCGTACTCAGATGGAAGGTTTGCACCGAACAGACCGATCTCACCCATTTTGGGGATCAGATCCATTGGAAAGGTACCCTCCCTGTAATGCTTTTCTATCACCGGAATGATGTTATCTTCAACAAAATCCCGTACCATTTCCCTAACCATCTTCTCTTCATCTGATAATAACAAGTCTATGTTAAAATAGTCGACACCGCTATAACCGGACATTTGATCTCCTGTATAATTGATATGCATTTTTTTGAAAATAATAACTTTAAAGTTAAGGTTTTAATGAGAGGTGGGCAAATGGAATCTAATGATTCCGGGAGATTACAAGCGGTTTTTTGGTGGCAGTTATGAGGGATCGAAGAGGCCTGATCTTATTGAGAATCAGGCCACATAAATGGTTTTAACATTAACAAACTCTCTGATTCCCTGCAGCGATAATTCCCTGCCGAAACCGGAGGTTTTTATTCCTCCGAAGGGAAGGCGAGGATCACTTTTAACGAATGTGTTTACAAAGCATGAACCGGCCTCAAGTTCATTCAGTGCCACACTCTCGCCATAAGAACTGTCGCCCGTAAACACCGCGGCGCCAAGTCCATATCGGGTAGAGTTTGCTATCTCCAGCGCGTGTTGCATGTCGCGGACTTTTACCAGAACCGCAACTGGGCCAAATATTTCCTCGGTACACACCGGAGACGTTTCATCAGACTCTTCGATCACGGTGACAGGATAGAAGAATCCCGGGCCATCAGGAATGTATCCTCCGATCAGCGGTTTAGCCCCCTGAGCGACTGAATCATTAACCTGGGTGTGAAGTGCTTCCCTAAGATCTTCCCTTGCCATGGGACCAATGAACGTCCCTTCTTCCAGTGGATCCCCCACTTTCAGATCATATGCAAGTTTAAGAAACTCCGCCTTGAACTCTTCGTATACTTTCTCAAAAACGAGCAGTCTTTTAGCTGCAATGCAACTCTGTCCCGCGTTCAGGAACCTTCCTGTGATGCATGCTTTTGCGGCTGATTCGATATCAGCGGTATCTGTAACTATGTAAGGATCGCTTCCGCCGAGTTCGAGAACGCACTTTTTAATTTCACTCCCTGCGATTGTAGCCACGGACCTCCCTGCCCTTGTGCTGCCCGTAAGAGTAACTGCGGCTATCCTCTCATTCCTGATCATCGCCTCCACATCCGTAACTTCCACGATCACAGTGCTGAAAACATTTGCCGGAAAACCGGCCTCCAAAATTAGTTTTTCTATCTCAAGAGCACATCCTGTCACGTTTGGTGAATGCTTCAGAATGCCGCAATTCCCCGCCATCAGTGCCGGAGCAGCAAAACGGAAAACCTGCCAAAATGGAAAATTCCAAGGCATGATGGCCAGGATTGTACCAAGGGGTTGATATGCGATGAAGCTTTTGGCGGCATCGGTTATCACATGTTCCGGCTGCAGGAAATTCTCACCATTTTCAGCATAGTATTCACAAACCCATGCCGACTTTTCGATCTCGGCCACTCCCTGAGGAAGCGGTTTACCCATCTCCCGTGCCA
>RHKR01000540.1 GCA_008363265.1 Chlorobiota bacterium | reverse complement strand
GAAGGCAACTTCGAAGAAGGCATGCTCGAAGCAGGGCAGTCATCAGGCCTGGTGAAGGAGACATTGCCCGTTTCCGTGATATTTCAGAATCTTCTGGATCAATATAGCGGGGCGGTCACTTCAATATCGCATCTTTGACGGATAATCCTTCTTTCAATGCTGTTCTGATCTTACCGATCGCGTATGCGGCCATGAGCAAGTAGAAAGGAGTGAGGGGTAATTTGAACCGGACACTGCTTCCCAGCGGGCCGATTATCAGTGTAAAATAGAGAATGATCAAAACAAAAAGCAACAACTCAACTTTTCGATCGTCCCTGTAAAGGTTGATACCCCCTTTTATTCCAAGTGTGTATGTGAATAAAAGGAACAGAAGTATAAGCAATCCCCCAAACAGCAGGGATGGTGCCTTCGCCTCAATAAAATCATCTATGTGGCTGAAGTGCATGGAGCCCTTCGGCTTTATCAGTATCTCATCAGGTATCTGAAGGACGACAGCAAGCAGATTTGTCGACAACGACAGATATATATTTGTTGAACCGTAGAAGTGGTTCACCATATACTCTACCGGGTGATCCTTGATTATCCTCATCCCGATCTCATTTTCAACCTGATCAAGAATAAAGGGATTACTGATATCCTTTCCTGATCTTTGCACTTCACGCCAGAGCGAGTCCAACACCACTTCTTTCTCAATTCCATACTGATTCTCATAAATGGAAGCTGCAAATACGTAGAGAATATTGTATCCACCGTTCGTTGTATGTCCAAAATTGCCGTGCAGCGTGTAATTTCTGTAGAACCAGGGTGACATGACCAGCAGGATCAGAACATTCAGAGTTAGGACGAACTTGAGAGCCTGCCGCCAGTTTTTGTAGAACCGGTAGATCAATACGATCGACCAGACCACAAACAGGTAATTTCCTGCCGGTCTGATATATACTGCAAATGCCAAAAATATGGCCGAGAATATGAGATAAAGGAGCTTCTCATCCCGCATAAACCGTAGTATGAAGTAAGAACTTCCAAGGAATACCGCAATGAAGAGTGTCTCGGTGTAAAAGACCTGTGTATACAATATCTGATGAGGCTCGACCGCCATAAGAAGTGCGGCTATAAGTCCTGTTTTGGCACTGAATATGTCCCTGCCGATAAGGAATATCAGCCAAACCGAGAGGGTCCCAATTAAACAATGGGTCAGCAGTACGACCCAGGGATGGGTCCCAAAAACAGCGTAGACCGCCGAAACATAAACAGGATAACCCGGGGCCCAGAAGGCGTTGCCATTGTAATGCCCTTCGAGCAGGCTCCTGGCGAGCAGATCGTACTGCTCGGCATCGTATTTCAAAACCCTGGCGTCTTTTCTTTCGGTTCCCACGATTCATAAGAGATGAATGCGGCAACACGCAGAAAAAGTGCGAGTGCGAGGATAAGGTAAAGCCCTTTTTTAACGGTGATATTTTTCATGAATCGTAAATTTAATCCCATTCTTCAGTCCGGTGTATATGTAAATAGTTTAACGGGAGGCCCGTTAATGAACCTCCCGGAGGATTATAAAAATAAATGTTTTACTCCAACCGGGATCAGACCCGGAAAGCATCTTTTATGAACTGCGGGAGGCCGGCAAGGTATTCATGCTTACCCGTAACGAGATAATACAATGTATCAGGAGCAATATCATAACCGTTTTCCCAGACTAAAGTTCCAAGATCTGCGTTAACTTTGAAGCACCTGAAGAAATCTTTGTTCAGTAGCGGCTGAGTCAACCTGCCTTTTCCTAAAAAGACTTGGAAGTCCACTATACCTGTCGTTCCATCCCGGAATCTCAGTTCAATTTTGTAATCTTGCAGGTAATTGGCTGATATCACTTCATATTTCATCTTGATACCTACTGATCTCCGGCATGATCTACCCCTACTCCAGCCCTCTGGCTTTTAACAGCGCGTCCACTTTCGGTTCGCGGCCGCGGAAGAGTTTGTAGTTCTCCATCAGATCTACACTTCCGAGGGGTTCGAGGATGTATTTCCTGTACGCTGTGGCGGTTTTCTGATCGAAAATCCCTTTTTCTTCGAAAGCTTCGAAGGCATCGGCATCGAGAACTGCTGCCCAGAGG
>RHKR01000539.1 GCA_008363265.1 Chlorobiota bacterium | reverse complement strand
GTGGCATCTAGGTTGAAGTTTCCGAACTTGAATCCAAGACCAAGTGTTACTCCGGTTCTGTTGAAAACGGTGGTCGCAGACTCATCCCTTGTTGTGGCAGAGGCGGCTGACTGAGTGTTGTTCTTCATAGTGGAGACCTGATAGCCTGCTCTTGCTTTTAACCAATCAGTTAGTTTGAACTCAGCACCGAGATTCCAAACGGGGAACATTATGGAACTGTTCGAGAGTCCGGGTGCAGCAGAAGTTGCTTTGTTGGTTACGGACTCGTACATGAAAGAGACACCGCCCGCGAGGAAAAGGTCGCCGGTAGTGTAGTTAATACCTGTACCAAAGTGGAACAGACCGTAAGTTGGTAAATCGGTGGTAGTTGATCCGGCCTCGATCTTTGAGGATTCAGTGTAGTAACTGACGATCGGCACGAATGTAAATCCTTTTCCGATGTTGTGGAAGTATCTTGCGCTCATTCCGATCGTGTTGCCGGAAACTTTGTTTGTAGAAGCACCTTCATGTTTGGCACTCCCAAACTTCATATCAAAAGATGCTTCAATAGCCTGATCTTTCGAGAAATGCTGGATAATGCCGATGCCGAAACCGAACTGTGAGGCATCTGATTTAACCGCGGTGCCGGAAGCTGGGGTGAAATCATTGTTTGTCGCGGCATAAGCTACCGCCGCTCCGAGAACGGTTGACTCAGAGAGGGAGTAAGAAGCCAAAAGCTCAAAATTATTATCAAGAAGCACTGCGGGACGGGAAGTTGAAGGGATACCATTAAGAGTCCCCACAATTCTGTTTGCAAATCCGATATCAGAGATACCGCTGTTGGTGTAATCATTCCTTGTTAGAATTGCACCCACCGTTAGTTTATTATCGAGGTTAAAGTTAAAGCCTGCCATCTGGCCGTCACCATCATTCGGGGCAGCAGTTGAAGCACCGATATTTCCCCATAGGAAATTAGAGTAATATTTCGAGAACGCGGGATTGTATCTCATGGCGATAGGATCGATCATAAAGTAGTTCATCCCGTTTTCACCACCCATTGCATAAACCCTGGCGAAACCGCCGCTTTTCTCTTTGGGGGCGATAACTGACTGGGAATAAATTGATCCTGCGAGTATGATTACTGAAACAACCGATGATAAGAAGCGTTTCATCAGAATATCTCCTGTATGTGTTGTGAGTTGCTGGTTATTTATTCGGGTTGAGGGCGAGTTCCACTTCGCATAAAAGTAAAAGGCCGCCTTTTCCAGGCGGCCTTTTGTTTATCAATTAAGCAAAGACGTAATTCTTTGGTATTACAACGATTCCCGTTTCGGTAACGGTGAACCGTTGTTTGTCTTTTTCGAGGTCGAAACCGATCTCGGTTCCGGGGGGGATGTGAACATTTTTGTCGATGATGGCTCTCCTGATCTTTACATTTCTGCCGATGTTGCAGTTGTTCATGATCATTGAATCAGTCACGTAAGAATAAGAATTCACTCTAACGTTGGCACCGATGATCGATCTTTCGATAAGACCTCCGGAAACGATCGTGCCGTCGCAAATAAGCGAATTAAGAGTACGCCCGATACGTTCACCCCAGTGGGAAACCGTTTTCGCTGGTGGGAACTGGTACTGATAAGTTCTTAAAGGCCACTCCAGATCATACAGGTTGAACTCGGGTACAACATTGATAAGGTCCATACTGGCTTCGTAGTAGCTCTCGATGGTTCCGATATCTTTCCAATATGGTTTGTTTTTCTTGTTCTCATCCACGAAGGGGTAAGCCACAACATTCAGGCCCTGTTTGATCATGTACGGGATAACATCTTGACCGAAATCGTTGTTTGGGATGTTCTTCGATTCCATCTCTATCATCACCTCGCGGAGGAGGTTGGCGTTGAACACATAGATGCCCATGTTTACGTATGAGTAGCCGGGATTGCCGGGTATCTCGGGCGGATTGCTCGGTTTTTCAATGAAATTGATGACTTTTGAGTTTTCATCTGTTTCAACGATACCGAATCTGTCAGCTTCCTCGGTCGGCACAGGCATGCATGAGAGCGAGAGATCGGCTTTTACATCATTATGAAAGATCAGCTGCTTAAGGTAATCCATCTTATAAATATGATCGCC
>RHKR01000028.1 GCA_008363265.1 Chlorobiota bacterium | reverse complement strand
CATTATTCTGGGCGATACGATCTTCGATGTCGATCTGGAGAAGGTTTTCAACCTTGGGAGCAGCGCACTGGGCCTGAAGCATGTTGACGACCCCCGCAGGTTCGGTGTGGCGATAATTCAGGATGGCAGGATCAGTCAACTGGTCGAAAAACCTGAAGTGCCGCCTTCCAATATGGCGATAGTCGGCCTCTACTACATCAAAAACTCGCAAAGACTGTCTGACTGCCTCAAGCACAATATCGAGAACAACATCCGCACGAGAGGTGAGTTCCAGCTTACGGACGCGCTTCAAAAGATGCTCGATCTTGGTGAGGAGATGGTTCCATTTACAGTTGACGGCTGGTACGACTGCGGTAAGCCTGAAACTTTATTGGAGACAAACAGGTTTTTACTATCAAAGGATCATGGGGCCAACAGCGGCGACAAAGTGGTTATCATCCCGCCGTGCTATGTTCATCCCCACTCAGAGATCATTAACTCGGTGATCGGTCCTTTCGTGACGGTATCCGAAGGGGTGAAGATCTCGGATTCAGTTGTAAAGAATTCGATCATAGGAATAAATGCAGAAGTGGAGCGTTCGATACTGGAAGATTCACTCATCGGCGCCAATTCATTTTTAAGAGGAAAGTACACCCGGGTGAACACCGGCGACTCTTCCGAAATTGACTTTAACTAAACAGTTCAAAACAAGGAAACAATCAAAGATGTCATTTTATTTCACATCTGAATCCGTGTCCGAAGGGCACCCCGATAAACTGTGTGATGCCATCTCCGACGCGGTTCTTGACGCTATCTATGCTCAGGATCCCAACTCAAGAGTGGCTTGCGAAACCTATGCCACTACCGGTCTTGTTGTTGTCGGTGGCGAAATTACAACAAACGCTTACATTGATCTGCAGAAGATCGTAAGAGAAACAATTGAAGAGATCGGATACACAAAATCCGAATACAAATTTGCCGCAGAGAGCGTCGGTATCGTGAATGTAATGCACGAGCAGTCGGGCGATATCGCCATGGGCGTTGATACCGGCGGTGCAGGAGATCAGGGTATCATGTTCGGATTCGCTTGCGATCAGACCGAAGAACTGATGCCGCTTCCTATCATGCTCTCGCACAAACTTGTCGAGAAACTTGCTGCTATCAGAAAAGAAGGCAAGATCATGAAATGGTTAAGACCTGACTCAAAGTCACAGGTAACTGTTGAGTACTCAGACGACAAGACACCACTCAGAGTTGACGCGGTTGTTGTTTCAACCCAGCATGACGGTGACGTCGATCAGGAGACCATCAAAAATGAAGTCATCGAGTACGTGATTAAAAATGTTATACCCGCAGATCTTCTCGATGCAAACACAAAATTCCACATCAACCCGACCGGTAGATTCGAGATCGGCGGACCGCACGGAGACACAGGTCTCACAGGCCGCAAGATCATCGTTGACACCTACGGCGGATGGGCTCCCCACGGAGGCGGTGCCTTCTCAGGGAAAGACCCTTCCAAAGTTGACAGAAGTGCCACTTACGCAGCACGTCACATCGCGAAGAACGTTGTAGCAGCCGGACTCGCGAAAGAGTGCCTCGTACAGGTTGCCTACGCGATCGGCGTTGCCGAACCTGTTTCAGTTTTTGTTAACACCTATGGTACAGGCAAGATCGCCGATACAAAGATCGCTGAAATGATCACCAAGGAAGTTGACCTTACCCCTAAAGGTATCATCGAAAGACTTCAGCTCAGAAGGCCTGTTTACAAGGCAACTGCAGCTTACGGTCACTTCGGCAGAAGTGGTGACGGTTTTACCTGGGAGAAGCTTGACCTGGTAGATACGTTCAAGAAGTACGCTAATTAATTGTTCACAAACAGATCATATGAAATCAGGAGTTTAATTTAATGGATCATAAAGTAGGTCACTACAAGGTAAAAGACATCACCCTCGCCGATCAGGGAAGAATGAAGATCGAGTGGGCAGAGTCAAGAATGCCCGTAATGATGCAGATCAGAAAAGAAGTTGAAGTTACAAAGCCACTCGCCGGTTACAGGATCGCGGGTTGCCTTCATGTTACCAAAGAAACAGCCGTTCTTATCGAGACCCTCTCGGCAGCCGGTGCCCAGGTTTCCTGGTCAGGCTGTAACCCTCTTTCGACACAGGACGACATAGCCGCCGCCCTCGCTGCCAAAGGTACCGAGATCTACGCATGGCACGGAATGAATGTTGAAGAATTCTACTGGTGCATCGAGCGCACACTCGATATGAAACCGAATCTCACCCTCGATGACGGTGCCGACCTTATTTTCACAGTTCACAACAAATTCCCCGAACTTATCCCGACCATCATCGGCGGTACGGAAGAAACCACAACCGGTGTGCACAGACTCAGAGCAATGGCTGATGCCGGCGCGCTGAAGTACCCTGTTATCGCGGTTAACGATGCCGAGACCAAATGGGATTTCGACAACGTTTTCGGTACCGGACAGTCATCGATCGACGGTATCCTGAGAGCCACCTCCATCCTCCTCGCTGGCAAGAACTTCGTGGTAGCCGGTTACGGTCACTGCGGAAGTGGTGTTGCCAAGAGAGCCCAGGGTATGGGAGCAAACGTTATCGCTACTGAAGTAAAGCCGACCGCTGCTCTTAAAGCCACCCTCGAGGGAATGCGCGTTATGACAATGGATCAGGCCGCTAAAGTAGGTGATGTTTTCATCACAGCCACCGGTATCAAAGATATCATTGTTAAGAGACATTTCGAAACAATGAAAGACGGCGCGATCATCTGCAACACGGGTCACTACGACTGTGAGATCAACATCGACGATCTTGAAGCCATTGCTGTTTCGAAGAGAACAGTTCGTCCGAACAACGAAGAGTACACCCTTGCTGACGGTAGAAAGATCTATCTTCTCGCTCAGGGCCGTCTCGTGAACCTCGCTGCTGCTGAAGGTCACCCTTCAGAAGTAATGGATATGTCGTTCGCCAACCAGTTCATGTCGCAGGTACGCCTCGCAACAGAGCACAAAAATGGCAACAAACTTGAAAACAAAGTTTACGACATCTCTGAAGAGCAGGATCAGCACATCGCCGGTATCAAACTGAGCACCCTCGGTTACGAGATCGACAAGCTCACACCTGAACAGGTTGAGTACATGGACGATTACGCGGCAGGTACCTGATAGTAGTGATTAGCTATGAGTTATGAGCGATGAGTTGTTTGGCTGAAGGCTGAATCTCGATGGCTGAAAACTCGAAATGTATTTCAGAAGGCTGTCTTATACGGGCAGCCTTTTTTTATTGGTTTTGGGGGAGATTTGGCGGGATGTTGTATTTTGAGAAGTTGTTTTATGATTTTTCAGTAAAGACAGTCCATGGAAGTATTTGAACTTCACCCCGTTACGCCGCAGAAAAGATTCATCACCAAGGCAGCCGATGCCCTCAGAGAAGGGCAGATCGTGATCTTTCCGACGGATACTTACTACGGTATGGGTTGCAGTATCTACTCGAAAAGCGCGATCGAAAAGCTGATCTTCATCAAAGGGGGAAGTACTGAAAAACTCTTCAGTTTTATCATTCCTGACCTGAAAGACATCTCCACTTACGCCAAAGTCTCAGACTATGCCTATAAAAAAATGAAGCGGCTATTGCCCGGGCCCTACACCTTTATTCTTCCCGCAGCAAGGGAGGTGCCGAAAAGGTTATGGTCGAAACGAAAAACGGTGGGAATCAGGGTGCCTGATCACTCGATCGTGATCGATCTGGCCAAGGAACTGGGGCATCCGATCGTTAGTACCTCCACCACCAATCGCAAAGGGGATATTCTCTCCCGTCCGGAAGAAATTGAGGCGGTTCTGGGTTATACGGTGGATATGATGCTGGCAGCAGGCGTCGTACCTAACGAACCTTCCAGTGTCGTCGATCTAAGCAGTGACGAACCCATTATCCTCAGAGAAGGTGCCGGCGACATTTCGATATTTGAGGAGTAGACCTTCCATTCCACAACGCTAACATTTTTGCTTTAAAGCAAAAATCTTCGCGTCAGATCAGGTTGTTCGCGGTGAGCCAGTCGTCGTTATAGACGGTACTGAGGTACTTGTAGCCTGAGTCGCAGATCACTGTACAGATCACCGATGGTTTCCTGATCTTCTTTGCCAAAGTCACCACACCGTAGATATTTGCTCCCGAAGAACCACCGGAGAGTATTCCTTCCTGAGCTACAAGTAAGAATGTGTGTTCAATTGCCTGTTTATCGGTAACCTGGATCATGTCGTCAAGCATCTCAAGTTGCGCGGTTTTTATGAGGAATTCATCACCGAGGCCTTCGATAAGGTAGCGGGATGGTTTTACAAGCTTCTTTTGCTTGAAGTAATCGTAGAAGATCGAACCCACGGGGTCAACACCGATCACTGCAATCCCGGGATCCTGCTCTTTCAGGTATCTCCCGGCGCCGGTACAGGTTCCGCCTGTTCCCACGCCTGCAACGAAATAGTCGATCCTGCCGTTCATCTGCTGCCAGATCTCGGGTCCGGTTGACATATAGTGTGCCTCATTATTGTCGAGGTTGTTATGCTGATCGATGTAGAAAACACCCGGGTTTTCCGCGGCATATTTTTCGGCAAAATTATTATAAGAATCGGGATGTTCGGGAGGAAGAGCAGCATTAACTTTGATCACATCAACGCCCATTATCTCGAGCATTTTGATCTTCTCTTTAGAAGTGGTGTCGCGGATAACTATCTTAAGTTTATACCCTTTCTGCCGGCAGACTATGGCAAGGCCCATCGCAGTGTTGCCTGAGGAGTTCTCAATTATCGTATCCCCCGGTTTGATCTTCCCCTCCCGCTCCGCTTTTTCGATCATGTACATGGCGATGCGGTCTTTGATGCTTCCGCCGGGATTCATGAATTCAAGTTTTGCCCACACTTCATGGCCGGTTAGCTTTGAGATGTTTTCAAGTTTTACGCACGGTGTTCTGCCGATCGCTTTCAGCAGATTAAGGTTTGAGTTGAATGTCATCTTAAATTATCCGTTTAAATTACTGGTTGCAGTCAGTCGCCAGATCGAACGCGGCGATGTACCACTTGCCGTTCTCGAAGGCAAAATCTATTTCAAATCCATTTGTATTTACTGTTCTTAGGATGATCTTGCTTTCTGCCTGACGCAGTTTCTGAACCGAATCATCATCCCAGTCGTCATATTCGAGGAGTGAATACTCCCACCGGCTAATCCTGCTGTAGGTTTTTACTCCCTGTACAAAGCACCCTTCAGCCGACCATTCACCTGTTTCACAATTGTACTCGGGGAGTTCACCGAACATTATGTTGCCTGCTGTGAATCCTGTCTGATCATCGAAGTAAATGAACACTCCTGTGGCGAAGATTTCTTCGATATCCGTCGGGATGCTGTCGAGATAGACCGGCAGGAACGAGGAACCGGGGTTGATCATCACATAGAATCCGTAAGCCGGATTGATGTAACGGTTGAGGCCCGCGTAATCCTTTTTGTTAATCCTGTCAGCAATATCGTTGTAAATCATTGCGAACTCTTCCCTGTTGATCTCCGGCATCTTGATCATATAATTCTCAGGAATGGGAAGTACCCAGACATCCTTGTATTTCTCCTGCTGGCGGAGCCGGTCCCAGAGGTCAACAGCGGCATTAATGTCAGAGTAGAATCCTGTGCAAACACGGTAAACCACTCCTTTCCGCAACTTCATGTCGAGGATGTCAGGATTAAGTCCGTCCCGCTGTGCTTCTTCAAATTTTTCCTGAAGTGCCGCCCTGTTGTAATCGGAGGAAATAACCACAACAAACCCCTGTGCCAGAACACCAGCCGGGACAAAAAGCAGACAGAAGACGATGAGAATTAAGTTCAGTTTCACTCAGAATAGAATTTATTTAAGGATGCAATTTAATGTACAGGCACTTCAGAACCTCGGGTCAATTTATGTCTGGCACGCCGGGTGGGGATGGAGGGCCGAAGTTATAATGGGGAAAAGTTTCCACATTGCGGAATTCTGTATATTTAAAGTTTCTTTTTTATTAATTTCGAAAGACGAATGGCACAACCCCTTACCGTGATAATAATGCTCAACTACAACGGGGCGAAGGACACGGTGGAATGTATTGAATCGTTAAAACGGATCGATTATACGAACTACAGGATACTGATCGTTGATAATTCATCGACAGACGATTCGGTTGCGGTCTTTCGGGAAAAGTTTCCGGAACTTGATCTTTATGTAACCGAGAGGAATCTTGGTTACACAGGAGGAATAAACAGAGGGTTCAGGGAAGCGGCCAAGTTGAATCCCGCTTATATGCTGGTTTTGAACAATGACACGCTTGTTGAACCTGACTTTCTGACAGAACTCGTTAACGCGATGGAGGACCACATGGATGCCGCAGGGGTCGGAGGGCTCATTCTTGCCGAGCATGACAGAAAAACGATCTGGTTCGGCAACGGAAGGATGATAAAATGGCGTGGCCTCGCGATCCATATCGACAAAGGGCTTCCAGTCGAACAGCGCTCGGTTAGAAAGCTTGTTGAGACCGATTTTCTGACCGGGTGCATGATCCTCTTCCGTACCGACCACCTCGCCAGAACCGGCTTTGAGGATGAAGATTTTTTCATGTACCTTGACGACATAGAATTTTCCGCGAGGATCAGGTCACACGGTTTCAAGCTCCTGTACCAGCCGAATGCGGTAATCTATCACAAGGTGCTGGGTGAGAAGGAGAGTCCGCTTAAACTCTATTACTCGGTCAGGAACAGGTTTTTGCTGAACAACAAGATGAACACAGGGTTAATTCGCCTGGTAACGGCGCTCTATTTTTCATCGGTGATCTCGTTGAAGATCATGGTATGGTCGTTCGTCAACAAACCATTTGCCAAGGTTGCGAGGGCCGCGCTTTCTGATTACTTCAATCACGAACTCGGTGCCGGCAGGGGAACCATGCTTAAAGAGATAACAGAGGGATAACCGGCCGGTTTGAAAAAGGTTTACGCGGTTATACTGAATTACAACGGCTACGAAGACACGATAAATTGTGTCAACAGCATTCTTAGGGAAGATCACGGTTCGGTGTTCCCCGTAGTGGTTGACAACGCCTCCCCTGACGGAAGTGGCCGGAAGTTAAAGGATGAGTTGAAGGATATTCCCGTTATCCTGAATGAAGAAAACTCAGGATATGCCGGCGGAATGAATACAGGTGCCAGGTACGCGCTTAAGAATAACGCCGATTACGTTCTTTATGTAAACAACGACACCGAATTTTCGGGCAGCACCATTTCAGAACTCGTGAAAGTTGCTGAAAAGGATACCCGGATCGGTATTGTTTCACCGAAGGTTCTCTATCTTGATGAGAGGGATAAAATTTACTGCGCTGGAAGCAGATATATCTTTTACCGATGCGGAAACGTATCCCTCGGAAAAGGAACGGACGCGGGAACGAACAGAAATGAAGAGGAAGATATCACTCATGCCGAGGGTGCATGTCTGCTTATTAAACGGGAAGTTTTTGAAACCACAGGATTCATGAGCGAATTCTTCTTCATGTATTTCGAGGACCTCGATTTCTCATTGAAGGTGAACAGGAAATTCAGAATAGTTTACGCTCCAAAAGCGGTGATGTATCACCAGTCGGGCGCGGGGAAAACGTTCGAAGAATACTCGGTACTGTATCATTATTATTTCACCCGGAACCGTTTTCTGATATTCAGGAACCACAATCCGTTGGCGAAACTTTATGTTATACTCTATTCAACAGCGATCACAATGTTGAAATCTGTCGCGATCATCAGGGGATCGAATGAAAAAGGAGAGGCCCTCAAGGCGATCTGGGGCGGGTACTCAACAGGACTTGCCTTTATGCTTGGATTACGCAGACTTGATGAGTCGAAACCACTGAAGAAGAACAAAGACCAAAGAAATTGAACAAGAGACAGGAAAAGTTTTTACTAATTGCCGCTGACTTCGTGACGATAAATCTCGCGTGGGTGATATATTTCTTCATCCGGAACGAGTCAGGCATTTTCGCGCAGTTCACCGAACCGGGGTTCCTGATCCCGATGCTGGTGATCTTTTTCTACTGGCTGTTGCTTTTTGTCTTTTTCGGAATGTACCGCACCTGGTTCGCGCTGAGCAGGTTCGATGAGATATTTTCACTTGTCAAGACCACATTCTGGGGTACTTTCATCCTCTTTTTCGCGATCTTCATAGATGATACCGGAACCGGTGAAAGCAAGGGGAACAGATTCCTTATTTTTATTTACTGGGGTCTGATGGTCAGTTTGACCATAACCGGAAGACTGCTGCTACGATCAGTTCAGAGAAAGCTTCTGATCAAGGGTATCGGCAGGAAAAAAGCAGTTATAGTAGGCTTCAACGACCGCGCGAGGGAGATCCACGATCAGATAAATTCGCATCCCGCTCTCGGAATTGATGTTATCGCCTACGTGGCCATAAAAGAGGAGAACCTCGATAAGGAGTACAACGGAGTTAAAGTTATCGGCAGGGTTAACGAAATTGAGGACATAATTGACAGGCTTGGGGTTAAGGAAGTTGTGCTTTCTGTCAGCAGGCAGCATGACGACCTTTTGATCGAGATAATCTCCCGGTGTGAGAACAAGGATGTGAGGCTCAAGATCATTCCGGACCTCTACGAGATACTCAGTGGACAGGCTCGCACGATGCAACTCTACGGGTTCCCGTTGATCGATATCAACCCTCAGTTAATGACCGAGTGGGAGCGCGCCGCCAAAAGGGTGATCGATGTGGTGGTTTCTTTCATCATGCTCATTCTCGCGGCGCCTGTATTAATAGCCACTTCCATCGCGATAAAGATCGACAGCAAGGGGCCAGTGATCTATAAACAGGAGAGAAGCGGACTTAACGGAAAAGTTTTCAAGGTTTACAAGTTCCGCTCAATGTATCAGGATGCTGAAAAAAGAACCGGGCCGATCTGGTCGACCAAGGATGACCCCCGCATTACACGGGTGGGGAAATTCATCCGGAGGGTGAGGATCGATGAGCTGCCCCAGATCTGGAATGTATTCAAAGGCGAAATGAGTCTCGTAGGCCCCAGGCCGGAGCGCCCCTTCTTCGTTGAGCAGTTGGCCAAGGAGATTCCCTATTACAAAAGAAGACTTCGCGTGAGGCCCGGAATAACCGGTTGGGCCCAGGTGAAGCACAAGTATGATGAAAACATAGAAGATGTAAAAACAAAACTTCAGTTCGACCTCTTCTATATTGAGAACATGTCGCTTAAAACCGACATAAAGATTCTGTTCAGAACGGTATTTGTAGTGCTGTTCGGCAAAGGACATTACGATTAACGCCCCGAAAAACGGATTACATATGGATAAGAAGACATTAATTATAGTGCCCACCTACAATGAGAGAGAGAATATCGAAAACCTCCTCCCCGTGCTTTTTAGCCTTGGGGTTGAAGGGCTCCACGTCCTTGTGGTGGACGACAATTCACCCGACGGGACAGGAGAATACGTCCAGCAGCAGGCGGAGCTGAACGAAAAGATACACATCCTCAGAAGGGCAGGCAAGATGGGCCTTGGTACGGCATACTGCGCCGGGTTCAAGTACGCCATCGACAACGGATACGATTACGTCTTCGAGATGGATGCCGATTTTTCACATGATCCAAACCTCGTTCCAAAGTTTTTGGAAAAGATCGGTCCTGCCGATCTCGTGATCGGAAGCCGTTACCTCACCGGGGTGAATGTGATCAACTGGCCGATGAAGAGGCTATTGCTCAGCTACTTCGCCAACTGGTACACAAGGTTCATCACAGGACTTCCGATAAAGGACGCCACGGGTGGCTACAAATGCTTCAAGGTTGAAGTGCTTAAGTCGATCGATCTCGACAAGATCCAGTCGAATGGCTACGCCTTCCAGATCGAGATGAACTTCAAAGCCTGGAAGAAGGGGTTCAAGCTTGATGAGATACCGATAATCTTTTTCGACCGTTTTCAGGGTACATCAAAGATGTCGAAAAAGATCGTCTATGAGGCGGTTTTCATGGTCTGGAAGCTCCGGTTCAAAAGTTTGTTCGGGACGCTCTAAGGGCGATCTACTGTGGACCTCTCGATAATAATTGTCAACTATAATGTAAAGGAGTTCATCCAGAACCTGCTTGAGTCGATTAAGAGTGCTTCAAAGAAGATATCGACTGAAGTGATCATAGTTGACAATGCCTCTGACGATGGAAGTATTGAACTCATCCGGCAGAAATATCCATGGGTAAAGCTGATCGTAAACTCCCGGAATCTCGGTTTCAGCAAGGCCAATAACCTTGGGCTCAAAGAATCCACCGGGAAATATCTCCTCCTCCTGAATCCTGACACTCTTGTGAAAGAAGACACATTTGAAAAGATGATCGATTTCTTCGAGGCAACACCGGATGCGGGAATGGCGGGGTGTAAACTTCTGAACACCGACGGTACACTTCAACTCGCCTGCAGGCGCGGGTTCCCGGGGCCCTGGGCATCATTTACGAAGGTGACCGGGCTCTCAACACTTTTCCCTAAAAGCCCTCTTTTCGCCCGTTATAATCTCACCTACCTTGATGAGAACAAGACGTATGCAGTTGATGCCATTTCGGGCGCGTTTATGATGTTCAAACGGGAAGTGTATGAAAAGACCGGCGGACTCGATGAGACCTTCTTCATGTACGGTGAAGACCTGGACCTCTGTTACAGGGTGAACAAGGCTGGATATAAAGTCTATTACGTTCACTCAACCGAGATCATCCATTATAAAGGGGAGAGCACAAAAAGAAGCAACCTTAATGAAGTGAAGGTGTTCTACGAGGCGATGCACATCTTTGTAAAGAAGTATTATTCCGGTTCATGGTTTCTGCTTCTGTTCCTCCGCTCGGCAATATTTTTCAGGGAAATGCTGGCGTTTCTTGGTAAGAAAAAGCTTGTTATCGTTTCCCTGCTTATGGATATGCTGTTTTATAATCTCACGATGATGTTCGCGGTTGAGGTTTACACCAGGTACAAGAAGTGGGAGACCGGCATCCCTGATTATGGTATACCGGTAATTTACACCATTCCGGTTCTGGTTCATCTGTTTACATCCGCAGTGCTCTCGGTTTACAAAAAAGACCGGCTCTCGGTGCTGAGAACATTCGGGGCAGTGATCACGGGATTTTTTGTGATAACCTCACTCACGTTCTTCTTCAAGGACTATGCATTTTCCCGTGGAGTGGTTCTGATACTCTACTTCACGCTGCCGTTCACACTCGGCGGATGGAGGATATTCGCGAAATTGTGGTTCAAAGCCGGGGTTTCGGGTGATGTTTCATTCCGGAAGAAGGCTGCGATAGTCGGTACAGGCGAGGAGGCGATAAGACTTGCGAACAAGCTCCTGAAGAAAAAAGGAGGTTCGAGGATAGCGGGACTTATCGGAACAAAACGCATTCAGATCGGGGAGAGGATCGAGGGTTTTGAGGTTATCGGAAGTCTGGATAATATTATACGTGTGATCAGGGAGCGGGGGATAGAGGAGGTAATTTTTACCACCGGTGAGCTGAGTTACAACGCGATAATCGGAATTGTTGCCGCCTGCCGGCGTGAAAACGTTGAGTTCCAGATAACCGGTGGTGAGAGTGATTTCATGGTAAGTAAATCTGAAGTTTCGATCCTTAATGAGATCCAGCTATTCGAAGTTAACTACAATATCGGCCTTCCGCTTCACCGGGTTATAAAGAAATCCTTTGATTTTCTCTTTTCCCTTTTTATCTTGATTTTCTTATTTCCGTTTCTTTTTGTCGTGAGGTTGATAACGGGGCGAAAAAGCGGACTTTACCGGTTTACAAGCGGTCTTTCACGCGTGTTAACGGGTGAGT
>RHKR01000538.1 GCA_008363265.1 Chlorobiota bacterium | reverse complement strand
GAAGCATAAGTGGTCCTGAAGGATTTAATATTGGTGCCAACCTCGGGAAAGTTGCCGGGGCGGGGATCGCTGATCATATTCACTTTCATATTGTTCCGAGGTGGAACGGGGACACAAACTTCATGCCTGTGATCGGATCGGTGAAGGTACTTTCGCAGGATCTGCTCGCCACAAAGAAACAGTTGCAGCAGTATTTTAGGGTGATATAAGTATTTAAAATGAAAAGAGGATTGGACGAGTATCCAACCCTCTTTTATATTTTAAAATCAGCCATTACTTCAGGAGGATCATTCTTCCGGTTTTAGAAATTTCACCTGCTTCAATACGGTAGAAATATACACCTCCGGCAAGGCCAGCCGCTTTAAATTCAGCCCGGTATTTACCGGCCGCCCTGAAACCCTCGAAAAGTTTTTCTACCTCCCGCCCCAGATTATCATACACGGTCAGTTTAACTTCAGAATCCTTCGGAATTGAATATTCGATCACTGTTGAAGGATTGAACGGGTTGGGATAGTTTTGTGCAAGTGTGAACCCATCCGGTACTCCCAAGTACTCTTCTTCAACAGAAGAGGGAACGATCGGAGGAATAACCACTTCAACTCTTCCTGGAAATGTGAAAGAACCAAGTTGAACAACGGACAGATCGAGCGAGGTTGAGGGCGCAATTTGCTTCACAAGCCAATTCCCCTGAGCCACATAGTGCGTGTCAGGAATTGTGATCAGAGTGATCGGCAGGATCGGGATCAGGATATAACTCACAGAATAGGAAAGTATGAATTTCTTGCAATTGAAATTACCGACACTGGTAGATAGAACGCCATCGTTGATCCTTCTTCCCCTTACCTGAAAACGGAGCGGGAGATTGGTTGAATCAATTGTAATGGTGGTGTCTTTTGTGAACAGAGTATAGTTTGAATTTACTGTATTGGCCAGTCTGTAGGTTGAATACCACCCCTGAACCGAAGCCAGCAGGTTAAAAAGCCCCGCGAAATTACTGTCAAGCGCGGTGGTATCAACCAAACCGATCAGCGAGTTCAGAGCTCCAAGCCCGAAATATGTCCTTCCTTCAGTTCCCGACAATGAAACATAGGAAGTATCTGTATAGGGGAGGAAGGGTACAGTTTCATAAGTGGCTGTTTTTCCAAGGATATATTTCGACTGGTATCCCAAATATGAAATTTCCCCTGCGAGGGAGTCGATGGAATACGTGGCAAGAGAGTCGATCTCATTATTTAGAGAATCGAGCAAAGTGGTTTTGAAATACCATTTATGCCCGTTTGCCGCGGGAAAATAATCGGTCGCCTGCTGAGCTATCCCCGGCACGGCCAGGATCATAAAAAACAAAAACTTAATATATTTCATCATCTTCCAAATTGAGATTAAAACAAAGGTAAAGATATAATAGTAAACAGGAGTTTGATATGCAATAAATCACATCAGGGAAAGAAAAAGGGGGTGGATGCCCGGCATTACCCCCTAAAAAGCTAAAAACGGACTTTTCCCTCGGGGATTTTCAACGGCGCGCCGACGAACCTTTTTGCTTCGAATGTACCGCCGAATTTCTTCTCGTGCTCTGCCATGAGTTTGGGAGCATCGTTCTCACGGTATTTTCTTAAAGTCTCTACCGAATCGCACTCATAAACAACCAGGAATTCAACTTTTTCGTTTGTTGGCTGGGGATCGATCACCTGCTGAAAATAGCAATTCTTGAAGTGACCGGTGGCCACCACATCCGGAATATGGGTCTCCATCATCCACTGGATCCAATCGGTCTGAACAGCAGTATTCACCGAAATCTGAACATAATAATAGATCATTTGGTTACTCCTCGTATGTTGGGAAAATAAATTGAAAGTCAGTTACATAAATATTTATTATATTTGAGATCAACAAAACTTTCAGTAAAAATAAGCAAAATGACCGAAAAAAAGAAGAAAATTGCCATTTACCCGGGAACATTCGACCCCGTGACCAACGGCCACATTGATCTCGTTTTAAGGGCAAAAGACATTTTCGACAAGGTGTTCGTAAGCATCGGCATCAATCGCAGTTACTCGGGCCTGTTGGTTGATCATGCACACTCAAAGGGTGCAGTAGCGTTGATCCGCGGGTTGAGGGCGCTTTCTGACTTTGAATACGAGTTTCAACTTGCTTTAATGAACAGGAAGTTGGCGGAGGAAATATCCACGGTGTTTCTGATGCCTCACGAAAAATATACATACGTAAATTCATCACTTATTAGAAATCTCGCCCAGCTTGGGCAGGATGTCTCTGATTTTGTCCCTGCATCCGTGCAGGAGGCATTGAAGAGGAAATTTTTTAAGTAGATACGGGAGCCTGTCTTGTCAGATCTGTCAAAATTGATATTATCAGTAGAGGGAAGCGCCACACTCGCGATTACCGCCCTCGTTAAGAAACTAAAAGCGGAAGGGAAAGATGTTCTCAGCTTCAGTGCAGGGGAACCCGACTTTCCAACACCGTCATTTGTAAAAGAAGCCGCCATCGAGGCGATCAGAAATAATTTTACTTATTATACAGCTAATACCGGTACCCCTGAGCTCTTAAAAGCAATTACAGAAAAGCTTGAGAAGGAGAACGGATTAACTTACACTCCTCAGGAAGTGATGGTGTCAAACGGCGCAAAGCACTCGATTTACAATGTTCTAATGTCTGTATGCAACCCGGGAGATGAAGTGATCTTTCAGGCGCCTTACTGGGTAAGTTATCCTGAAATGGTGAAGCTTTGCCAGGCGAAATCAGTTATCATTAATGCCGGCCCGGAGAGTGACTTCAAGATCACTCCTGCCCAACTCGAGGCCGCAATAACTCCGAAAACCAAGGTATTCCTATTCAATTCCCCTTCGAACCCTACAGGGGCAACATACACTCCTGAAGAAGTGCAGGCTCTTGCAAAAGTGCTTGTGGATAAGGACATTATCACGCTATCGGATGAGATATACGAAAAGATCACTTTTGACGGCGTGAAACACTACTCGATCGCACAATATCCCGGTATGAAAGAAAAAACTGTTGTAGTAAACGGTCTTTCAAAAGCCTACTCGATGACAGGTTGGAGAGTGGGATATGCCGCTGGGCCAAAAGCGATAATTGATCTTGCAGCAAACCTCCAGAGCCACAGCACTTCGAATGCCTGTTCGGTCTCTCAAAAGGCTGCCACAGCCGCGCTGACCGGTCCGCAGGATGAGATCGAGATGATGGCCCGGAAGTTTGAAGAGAGGCGAAACCTCGTGATGAGTGAGATCGCAAGTGTAAAGGATGTGGTTTGTCCGGTTCCTGGTGGCGCATTCTACATATTCTTCGATGTGTCCCGGTTCTACGGCAGAACGTTCAACGGAACCAGGATCAGTTCATCGGCCGAAATGTGCACGTATTTGCTGGCGGAGGAGAATATCGGGCTTGTTCCCGGCGATGCTTTTGGAAATGATAACTGCGTTAGAATGTCGTTCGCCTGCTCAGACGCCAACATAATTGAAGGAATAAAAAGATTAAAGAGAGGGCTGGAAAAGCTCGCTTAGAGATGTTAGAACTGTGGAAGAAGTTTCTTTACTTCTTCCACAGGCATTTCAATACCTGTCCATATCTTAAAAGACTCTGCCGCCTGGTAGAGCAGCATATATAGACCATTTGAGGTCATGCATCCCGCTTTTTCTGCCTCTTCCAGCAGTTTTGTTTTCAACGGATTGTATATCATGTCAAAAACCATTGAGTCACGGTTCAGTGCCTCATATGGCAGATCCACTATCTCATAGACGTTAGGGTGCATCCCGATCGAAGTGGTGTTAACGATCAAACCTGATTCTGCAAGCGCCACGGCAGCATGTGGCTCGTCAAACGGAAGGATGACGAACTCCACATCCTCGAAGTATTTAAGAAAATTGAGTACCAACAGGGCTGCATTCTGAAGGGTCCTGTTAATAATGAAAATCTTCCTGATCCTGTATTCCACTATCAAGGAGTATATCGCGGCAGCGGCTGCACCTCCGGCTCCGATAACCACAGCAGGCTTCTCCATGGTCGAGAAAGGGAATAACCTTTTTCTTGTGAGGCAATGAGAGGTTGAATCCTTTTATGCCGAGGGCCCGCATACCTGTCAGAGCATCCTCAAGTGAATCCGGTTTTACATTGAAAGCCAGATAAACCATGTTGAGGCCTAAAACCCTGGCTGCTGAATTATGGATGGAAGGAGAGAACGAGTGCCCCACCGGGTGTGAGATCAAACCCGTCACAATGGTTCCGGGAAGGAAATTAAGCTCGCTCATTTATCTTCCGTCAGGTCGCCGAAGAGACTCTGGAAAATGCGGGAATGGTAGACCACTGGATTGTTTTTCTTAAACGCATCAATCAAAGAACCGTCAGCCCTGAACGCCGCACGAAGGTAGGCGAGACCTTGTTTGTTGTTTCCGAGT
>RHKR01000537.1 GCA_008363265.1 Chlorobiota bacterium | reverse complement strand
GTAACAACTTCCGCCACGGGCCTGGCAAAAACCCTCACCATCGTCTCGGAAGCCGGGTCGGTCTCGACGATCACGATCCTCTTTTTATCCACCGGCGCGAGGAGTGAAAGGTCACCGTAGTTCTCCGGCTGGGTGGTACCACCATCTGTTTCAGGGTTTGTCGGGAAGGAAATGGTGAAAGTGGTTCCAACGTTCTGTTTGCTCTGTATCTCCACACTTCCTCCGAGTTTTTCAGCGAACTTGCGGATAATTGTCAGACCGAGGCCAACCCCCTCGAAATTCCTTGAAAGCCCCTCGGAACCCTGCCGGAAAGCTTCGAAGATCAGGGACTGCAAGTCGGGTGAAATGCCGATACCGGTATCGCTGACGATAACGTTCATTCTGCGCGACATCACACCGTTCTCGACGGTCACCCTGAAATCGACACCCCCTTCATTCGTGAATTTGATTGCGTTGCTTAAGAGGTTATCCAGGATCGTCTGGAGCATCCTGCGATCTGACTTCATTAACGGGAGATTTTCAGGGATACTGGCTTTGATGTAGAGCCCCTTGCCGGCTGCATCATTTTTCTGAAAGTCGATGGTTTCACGGATCAGTTCGGCCAGATTGACCTGTTCAATATTGACGGTCAGTCTGTCAGATTCGATCTGGGAAAGATCCAGAATCAGATTTATCGCGTTGCTGAGCCTTTGCCCGGCGAGTCTGATGGTATCCGCGATTTTTTTATGTGCGGGATCAGGCACTTCCTCAACAAGGATCTCAGCGAATCCGAGTATTCCGATCAGCGGGGTTCTCAACTCGTGAGAGATGTTGGCAAGCAGGTTCGATTTCAAACGGTTCAGCTCCTCGGCCTTCAACCTGGCTTCCCTGAGTTGCTGATTGATCCTTTCCCGTTGTATCGCACCGCCTATCGCCACAGCGGCGGATCTAAGCATCGCTTCTTCAGCCGGTGAGTAAACCTCGGTTGTGGTACAATTGTCGAATCCAATGAAACCCCACCATTCATCGTGGAGATAGATCGGAACCGCGAGCAGGGAAATTATACCCTGAGGTTCGAGCATCGATCTCTCAATCTCAGGAAAATCAGCGATCCGGCCACTGATCGACCGTTTCTTGAGCATTCTTTCCTGCCACCTGGGGCAGGTTTCGGCATAGCAGAGGTTTTGCAGGTCGGGGTTGTCAATTTGTTTCAGTATCCCGCCCTTTGTCCATTCGTAGGTCTGATTCATGAACCACTGGCCGGTGGATTTATTGTGATCATTCTCAAAAATGTAAACCCGGTCGGCATTGGAAGATACACCGAGGTACTCAAACGCTTTTTGGATCGCCAGATCAAAATTTTGTTCTGAGAGGAGGACTTCCGAGACCTGCGCGATGGTTTCAAGGTTGTGTTCTTTTTTCTGAAGTTTTTCGGTCACCTCGATCACATCAGAAACATCTGTGCCCAAAGCCCATGATGTCCACCCTTGCACAGGGTAGTCATATGATATATTTGACCAGCTTATCCACTTCCACAGACCGTCTTTGCACCGGAGTTTCCAAATCTGGTTCATGTACTGTCCGGAATTCTCATTCCATCTCTGGCGAAGTTCTCTCAGATATTCCGGGTCAGGGTAGAGTACAGAGGAGGGGTCGGGATGACCGATGATCTCGGCAGCGGACCAGCCGGTCACCTTTTCGGCGACCTTGTTCCATTCGACAAAAATACCGTTTTGGTCGATCGCTACCACCATCAGAGGCATAGCGCTTATGATGTTCCTCATAGAGTCAGCATTTACCGTCGATTTGCCGATTTGGGAACTTGCCATCAAAATGTGGGATTAAATAGTTGGTAGCTATCGCGCCGGATTAAGTTGATCTGAAAAATCTTACTATCTTTGCGTGAAGAGAATCAAAAAATCCAATAAACTAAAGCTGTTTTTGATGAATGACAATTTAAAATTCACAGATGAGAATTTTGTGACGCAGTTAACACATTCCACCTATGAAGCGGGCTTCTACCGGGTGAGATTTTACGCGGTCAACGGGCGGCCCTCAGCAGAGCAAACCGAAACAATTGAAGACTACTACTACTATCCCAGCGGAGGAACGCTAAGGGACAGGCACTTTAACATTATAGAATATTTT
>RHKR01000536.1 GCA_008363265.1 Chlorobiota bacterium | reverse complement strand
GATCGATGCGGCCCCGCAATTCAACCTGAATATTCTCATGGCGCCGATCAAGGGGTTCATGGCAGCTTCAGAGATCATAGTGTTTATTCTCTTTGTTGGAGGCGCTTTTTATGTCTTCCAGAGAACCGAGGCCATCGATGCCGGAATCAAGGCACTTGCCAAGGCGCATAAAAGTTCTGAATTCATCCGGCGGGCAATGATCCCGATCTTTATGATCATCTTTTCACTGGCGGGGGCGACATTCGGGATGAGTGAGGAAACGATCCCGTTCATCATGATCTTCATACCGTTGGCGCTGGTGCTCGGTTACGACACGGTAACCGGCGTGGCTATCCCATTCGTGGCGGCTTCGACAGGATTCGCGGCTGCATTTCTTAATCCATTCACGATTGGAGTCGCACAGGGAATTGCAGGTTTGCCACCCATGTCGGGCATCGAATACCGCCTGGTTATCTGGGTGATCTGCACAGCGGTTTCGATCTGGTGGGTAATGCGTTATGCCGCTAAAATAAAGAAAGACCCGAAACTCAGTATAACTTACGAGCTTGACCTCGAAAGAAGAAAAGACCTTCACATGTCGGACCTTGACGATTTCAAGGGAATGGATACCAAGCACAAATTTGTACTCTTAACTTTTCTCAGCGGTATAGTTGTTGTGGTTTTCGGTGTTCTCTATTTTGGCTGGTACATTAAGGAGATCTGCGCTGTCTTCCTTGCCACCGGTATCATAACCGGAATTGTCGGCAGACTTAAAGCGAACGAGATCGCTGAGTCTTTCGTCGCCGGCGCGAAAGATCTTATCTCTACCGCCTTTGTCGTGGCACTCTCAAAGGCACTTCTGATCATCGCTTCAGACGGAAAGATCATAGATACCATTCTTCACGCTTTTTCATCGCCGCTCGATGGACTTCATCCTATCGGTTCTTCATGGATCATGCTCTTCGTACAGAAGATCATAGTTTTCTTTGTACCTTCAGGTTCAGGTCAGGCAGCTCTCACAATGCCTGTTATGGCACCGCTGAGTGATATTCTGGGTGTTTCAAGACAGACCGCGGTTCTTGCCTTCCAGTTCGGTGAAGGTTTCGCGAACATGATCATCCCGACCTCGGCGGTTACGATGGGTATTCTTACCCTCGCCAAAATACCTTACGAGAAATGGGCGGTTTGGATACTTCCCCTCGAAATTATTTTCATTATTTTGGCACTCATATTAATGATTCCTCCATATTTCATCTGGCAATAAAATGGAACATAAAGAACTCGCCTTTCAGGCCCGCGAAGCACAAAAAGGAAGCTATTCACCTTACTCAACATTCAGGGTGGGAGCTGCACTTCTTACCAAAGAGGGCGAAGTGGTGCATGGAGCCAACATTGAGAATGCCTCTTACGGGCTGACCATCTGCGCCGAGCGGACTGCCTTCGTAAAAGCAGTATCCGAAGGGAAAAAAGGTTTTAAGGCCATAGCCGTCGTGGGCGACATGAATGATTTCTGCACACCATGTGGTGCCTGCCGCCAATTCATGGCAGAATTTTGCTCCAACGATTTCGAGATTGTTTTAATAAATTCGAAAGACGAGATTAAAGTTTTCTCGATGAACGAACTCCTCCCTCACTCGTTTGGGGGAGAACACCTGCAGTAGAACCTGAGAACTTGAGAACTTGAGAACTTGAGAACCTGAGAACTTGAGAACCTGAGAATTAGAGCACCAAAATTCTCGAGTTCTGGAGTTCTCAGGTTCTGGAGTTCTTTCTAACTAATCCAAAATTTTAAGTTAAATCCCATGATGAACGAATTTCCCCATTTGCAGCCGAGAGGATCCGGCTGGATCGAAGTGGTTGTTGGCTGCATGTTCAGCGGCAAGACAGAAGAGCTTATCAGACGGCTTCGCCGGGCAAAGATCGCCAAACAGAAGGTGATAGTATTTAAGCCGGTGATCGACAACAGATATGCTGTCGATTCAGTTGTTTCGCACAGCGAACTCTCTATTGAATCGGTTAATATCAGCGATGTGAACGAGGTGTTCGAGCATGTAGGTGAAGCACAAGTTGTCGGGATCGATGAAGCACAGTTCTTCAGCGGTGATCTTATTTCTGTCTGCACTGAACTCGCCAATGAGGGGAGAAGGGTGGTTG
>RHKR01000535.1 GCA_008363265.1 Chlorobiota bacterium | reverse complement strand
GAGTATGAGCAGGATCTTTCCCTCACATTCAGCGGTGTGATCAGACAACTCCGTCTTGCGACAGAGTCGGAATCAACCCGTTTGGGCACCATCCACATAACCCCCGGATCCGCTAATGCAGTAAGATTTATGACCATCCACCAGGCCAAGGGACTTCAGTCCCCGGTGGTGATATTGGCGGATTCGATAAAAGAAAGGAACCAAAACAGAGATTCAACGCATTATATCGTCAAAAACGATGATGGCGGGAAGTTGATCCTCCCATACAAAAAATGCGGCTTCGGCGGTCTCGATCCTGAGAATGTTATTGATGAAGATAAACTGAAGAGTGAAAGCGAAGAAGAACGCCTCAGGTATGTGGCAGCGACCAGGGCGAGCGATGTTCTGATGATCTGTATTGCTGCCGAGACAAACTATGCGCATAACGAGCCGTTCAGAGCATCCATTATAGGTGACAATAGCCAACCTGCGGCAGGAATAGAACTGTTTGATACCGGTATAGAGCCCAATGACCGGACCGGGGACGAAGAAACACTCGACCTGGACGTAGCATACGCAGAGCAGAAGGGAAAGCAGAAAACCAACCTCGCCTCCATCAAAGAGAATTCGGAGAAGATAAACTCCTTCTTCAGGAATGTACACGCGGAGATGGACATCCCGAAAGATGTCTACAGTCACCCTGGCCGTGTACCGCTCGGTAAGGAGTTCGGCTCCCTCGTACATAAACTGATGGAGTATCATGTCACCATTCCCGGTTTCGATCCTGATACCGTTATCGACCGGTTGATCGATGACTTCGAGGTAAAGCCATCACATAAGACGACCGCGCTTGCATATTATAAAGCCTTCACGGAACACCCTTTGGTAATTAATGCAATAAACTCACCCGAAAAATTCTGCGAGTGGGAGTTCTTTACCAAACAGCCGGACGGCAGTCTCCTCACGGGAGTGATCGATCTTGTCTACAAAAATCCCGACGGCACCTGGACGATCGTTGACTATAAAACGGACGATGTCTCCGATCCCGGCTACAGATCGAGGATCGATCCACTCTATCAACAGCAAATTGAACTTTACAAAAAGAGTTTCGAAGCTGTTACGGGTAATTATGTAAGTAATGCAAAAGTGATTTACAATGAGTGAGGAGAACTCAACTTCTCATTCTTATTGAGTTGATCTTTTTTACAACCTAAACTTGTTGTGCGGTGTCAACCCGGAAAACTTGTTGTTTTGCATCTCTATACTAATAGAATGCTGTCAATAACTTAAAAAGAGACAAAAATGCTCTACATTATCCTTTTCATTCTTGCAATCGTATTGTTCGTATGTATGATCATTATCGACAATTCCAGTCCTTACACCTGGAATGATTTCGTTGGTTGGTTAATTGCTATCACCCTGTTAGGGATCTTTGCGAAGATCCGGGAGGTTTACAAGGCAAGAAAGGAAAGAAAAATGAACCGCCCCAAGTGGCCCTGGTCGAGTTAGAAAAACTTTTACTAAAAAAATTCTCCCCCTATATCCGGAAAAACTCCAACTCCCCCACTCTATTATAGAAAGCACAACCAATACCCCCGGCCCAAGGGCCTGCGGGGTGTTTTACATTTAAACCTATCGGGAAAGGTTGTAAAATGAGAGAGAGCTTCACTTTCAACGTGTTCTTTTACGTATTTATCATAATGTGTGTCCTGTTCCTGTTCGACCTGATCGATATCGAGATGATAGTTGTTTGGTTGATCATCCCGGGATTAATGTTCTGGGTGGCCGTTGCGGTAATTGTGGGGATCATTAAAAGTATTTTCAATTAAGGAGGACTGCATGGATGCAATTCATATTCATCCCTTCAGGGAAGGCAACCTGACAGGGCTGAGATCAGAATCAGGGGAAGTGGTGCTTCCCCCGACTTATGAGCGGATCGATCCCTTCTTCGGCAGCTACGCCAAAATAGTCCACGAAGGGAAGCAAGGCCTGATCGACCGGAAAGGACGGCTCGCGCTCGGAGAACTTTTCGACTCGGTTACGGTACGCCCATGGGGAAGGAGGATAAAATACATCTACATGATCTCATCGGAAGGGAAAAAGGGTTTGATCCCCGACGGTACGAACCGCTTCTCAGGCTTCAGGTTCGACACTATCGGGCACCTT
>RHKR01000534.1 GCA_008363265.1 Chlorobiota bacterium | reverse complement strand
GTTGCCGACGCTCTCGGGCGGCACGTGCTCGTAGGTCTGCGGCTCCTTGAGGATGGCCGAGGCGTGGATGCCGGCCTTGGTGGCGAAGGCCGACGCGCCGACATAGGGCGCCTGCGGCTCGGGCGCGCGGTTGAGCAGTTCGTCGAAGAAACCGGTGCCATTCTGGTTCTGAAGCACGCGGCGGTATTTATTTCATCTCCCGCCGGATTCAACTATGTGTGTGATTCAGGAACAGAAGAGCTCGCAAAATTCGGAACGGGTGACGGTCTGGCCGGTGTAATCGCGTCAACGCTGGCGCAAATACTGTCACTTCCGCTTGTAGAGTCAATTGATGTGATCGAATCCCTGATCGATTTAAATACTGAGACCCATCAGATATTCGCGGGCAGAATAGCCGACGCGGTTCACACCTTTAATATAGCAGCACATCTGTTGGGTAAGGATGCTCCCGGAACACCAATAACGTCATCTTCCATAGTGCGTAACATTCCGGCGGCAATAAAGAAGATAAGCGAGATAAATGAGAGCTCACATTAAAAGGAAACTTTCCCTCTGGGTACTGGTTGTCTATTGGATAGTTCTCTTCCTTGGGACGACACTCCCCTCAGACAAGCTTCCTGACACCCCCTCCGGAGACAAGTTCAACCATTTCGCGGGGTACGCGGTACTCTCATTCCTTCTATTCACCTGGATGCGGTTCAGGAAGGGAAGTGCTGCCGGTGAGATAAAACTCTTTCAAAAAAGTTTTATAATAGCTTCGGTATACGGGGTTTACGACGAGATCCACCAGTTGTTCATTCCCGGCAGGTTTTTCGAGTGGTATGATATTTTGGCTGATATAAACGGTGCTGCACTCGGTTTGGCGGTGGCATTCATTATCTCGCGAACATTTCCCCGGTTTTACGGGTAAAAACGGGTACAGCTCCACTTCATATGGCAGAAAGAATTTTTCCGGACCCACGCAAAAACCAGAGACAAGTGCTCGAACTGAGCACCATCATAGTGCTTTTGCTTATGGTTCTTCTTTTCCGGTTCTGGCCTTTCAGCAAAACATCTTCCGCGATCTTTATGGGTGATGAGGGACTGGTTGAAATTCAGGACGCGATCGAGCTCCCCGCGGATGAAAAAGAGGAACTTCCGCAGAAAGAGGAAAAAACCGACCGTCCCACGCCGAAGACCCAAAAGACTGCAACGGAACCTGCGGTAAATAAAGAGATCGAAGTGGTGGCAGCCCCTCCAAAAGACAAGATCAAGCTTGAGAGCCAGGATATCGACAAAGGTGACCTCCTGACGCTCGATAAGCAGGGAAAGTACAAGAAGAACGAAACCAACAAAAAAACCACCGAAAAAGACCCCAAGGCCCCGAAAGACAATGTTTTCCACACAGCCGTGCCTTACATGCCGGTACCGGTCGGGGGTGCTCAGGCAATTCAGAGCAAAGCAGTATTTCCGCAGTCCGCCAAGGATGCGGGAGTCTCCGGTGTGGTCTATGTAACCGCGTTCATTGATGAGTCGGGTACTGTCGTATCAGCCGTACTCACCAAAGGCCTGCATCCCGCTTGTGACAATTCTGCACTTTCTGCCGTAAGAAGGACGAAATTCGTCCCCGGCAAAAAAGACGGCAAGCCGGTGAAGGTACAAATGTTGATCCAAGTGAATTTTAAACAATAATTCGTTGTTGTAACATTAGAATTCGGATCAACGGACGGATTAAATGATGTGTTTCTTTATCACAATTACTCCGGTTCGTAAATTTACTTTTAATAATTGAAACTTTTGAAGCCTGATTCACTTTACAATATCCAACAGATATTATTCTTTTAACCCGGAATATGACATATTCTTTACGGAGATCTGATGTATTATAAGCGATTGTTGATTTTTACCATCTTGCTGTCGTTCATCGTTACTGCTCAGAAGGGAGACACGGTGGTGATCGACCTTCAGAAGGCGATAACGATAGCACTTGAGAACAATTACGACCTGAAGACAGGTCTGTTGAACAGGGAGATAGCCTACGAGAAGGTTGAAGAGACATGGGGTCAGGCTGTTTATCCTGAGATCAGGGGTTCGGTGAACTACCGGAGAGCCCTTAAAAAAGGTGTTTTCACCATCGATGCCCCCGGATTCAGTGGAACCTTCCCCA
>RHKR01000533.1 GCA_008363265.1 Chlorobiota bacterium | reverse complement strand
CATATGCAGTAACTGAATCCTTTGCCCAGACCCTCCTCGGACCCGAGAACGCGCCCAGATCGATGCTCCCTTTCGATTTGAAAGTGTTTATATCGATGATCTCCACTTTGTTCGAAACATTCACTGTGATAAATCCTGTTTTCCCGGAAACCACCAGTTCGTTGCCTGTATCACCGAGTGAACGACCGTTCGCGGCCTGAAATGCGTCAAGTGTCGCGGTTTTCGCTGATAGATCGAAAAAGGTGATCGATGAATTATTCTGACTGTAAAGCCCCTCATTCACAACATAAACTCCCTTGTTGGCCTGAATTGCAGGCGCTGTCGGGCCGACCGGATTCTCGCTACATCCGGCAATCATGAGAACGAAGAGGGGTAAAAACAGAATTGACATTTTCTTCATATTATACTCTATAGTTTAGTGGTTAACGATACAACAACCGTCCGAAGTGGCATCGGATACGATTGAATTATCTTAAAATTTTCATTAAAAAGATTAAAAATTGAGACGGTAAGCGTGTTCTCAACCTTCATGAGTGAAACGAACCAGCTTAGGTGGAGGTCGAAAACATTATGCGAACCGAGGAAATTCCGCGGGTCATTGTCCGATGTGAAATACGATACACCCGTAAATCTGTGTTCGAGTATCACTCTGAAGTCCTCATATTTCCACCGGAGTGATGAATTAATCCTCTCCCCCGGGGTGTAGACCAACTGTTTCCCGTTGCTGCCGTCCGCACTACCGAAGGGTGAAATGTTGCTCGCGTCAAGCCACGAATATGTGGATGCGAATGAGAGTCCCGATCCCGGAATTGAAGCTGCCGCTGAGATGTCAAACCCCTGCGATCGTACTTTGCTCACGTTTCTCGGAATCTGCAATCCGATCATGGAAGGCACCCAGATGATCTTGTCGGTGGTGCTGATCGAGTAGAACGATAATCGGACCTCATCCAGGAACACCATGGGTCGCTTCACGACAAATCCCGCCTCGAACCCATTGAACTGCTCAGGATCGAGTTCCCCCGCGAAGAAGAGTGATGAGTAGTAATACTCGTTGTAGGTCGGTACCCTCTTCCCGCTGAAGAGATTGCCCTTAATCTCAAGTCTGTCGAAAAATCCCGGCACCAGCCCAATCCCCGCGCTCCAAGCCACCGGATTTTCTGATCTGCTGCCGATACCTTTCTGCTCGAAAATGTCCGCGTTCACACCTGCATGAAAGCCCATTGATTTAACCAGACCCGATTCAAAATCAAAATTTTTGTAACCTTTTGCAACGAACCTGTGTATTACACGATTCACGAACGACTCCCTGCGTTGGTTCGAGAGAACAGTTTTGATATCACTTAACTCCCCTTTCTCGAAGCCGTAGCCAATAGCTAGATCGATACCGGAAACAGAAACACCGAATGAAGTATTGAGGCTGAAGCTATTTAGGGTCGATCGGTCGGCCCCGTTAACGTGATACCAGGCAGTGTTTGGATCGTCAAGACCGGTTTTCTGGTGGTTGTAGCCCGCCGCCACCTCGACACCTATTCCCGCTGAAACTTTCCCTCGAAAACGGACTATGTTCAGAGTTCCTTCAACCCGGCTTGTGGCCCCGGATGATGATGTGTTGTTTGAGACGACAAAACCCGGCACTCCGGAGTTGAAAAATGTGTAGCTCGAGTAAAGATCGATCGAAAAATCGCTGAAGGCATGTCCCGCGGCCACCGAGGCGAATGTACGGTTGAAGTGGGCGTTCTCCCTCTCCCTCACCTTCCCCTCGAACTCGTAATTGAACCGGTTAGGCGACCACACCCTTTCACCGCTCACCGTGAGAGAAAATCCCCCTTTACGCACCTTCCCCGTCCCTGAAAATGAGAACAATCCCCCGTCATCAATCCTTTCGGTGAGAGTGAGGCCCTGCTCACCTGAGGGAGTTGTTCCCACAGAAAGCACCCCACCGGGTGAAATGTAACCCTCATCCGAGACAAGTGAGGAGAACCCGGCAAAAGCCAGATCGCCCAATGAAAGCATCGAAAGATCGAAGCCGCCTGTTTTAATGTCGTTCACCCTGATCCCGTTGAAGAGAACAAGGCTGTTCTCTGGACTGAGTCCCCTGTATGAAATTTGTTTCAATGAACCCGCCCCGCCGTATTCCTTAACGAAGAGGGAAAT
>RHKR01000027.1 GCA_008363265.1 Chlorobiota bacterium | reverse complement strand
CGGTAACAACTTCGAGGTTCGACTGACCCCAGCTGAAGCCGGATAGGTTACCCATGAACTGGAGACCATTGAATACTACTGCGGGAACAGACCTGTTTCCGTATCTTCTGAATCCGTCCATTCTAACTGCAACAGAGTCGGCAGGAAGATTGGTACCGGGTGTGTAGCCGGAGGTGATCGCGCTGATGTTGTAACCTACGATCTTGTCCCAGTCAAATTCCTGGTTGTTCCAGAAGTTGTTTGGTCCGCCGCCCCAGCCTGAAGGGAAGATAACAAAACCTGAATCAACAGGTGTAAGGCTTCCGTCAGTAGCGAGGATCTTGATCGGTATTTTGAGCTCGATCCAGTCGCTGGTCGCGTCAAGAATTGTGGTGTGTTCATAGACCCACTCTTCTATCGGTGCTTCAGGGGTTGGCCTGTCGGCGATGTGGATCCTGAAAACCATGTTAACCGGAATTGCCGGGGCGGTGATCACTTTGATCCAGAGGGCCAGTGAGTCGGTGGCCTGCCAGTCAAAATACTGCCCGGCGGGGAGTCTTTTGACCAACTGACCGTAGCTTCCCCACTCGTGGACAGATCCGATAACAAATTTAAAGTCAGCCGAGCTTGTACCCTGTTTAACATCTGTAGTGTTAACAGAGTAATCGATACGGCTGTTGGGACCTTCGACGAGCCACTGGTAGGTGGAGTCAAGGTCTATCTGAGTATCGAAACTTTCAATGATCTGAGGCAGTGCCTGAGTTGAAAGTCCGATCAGAAAAAGAATTGACAGTACGATTCTTTTCATGTTGATTCCTCAATAAGTTGAGATTTTGATTAATGAAATTATGGTTGAAAAATTTGAACATGTCATGACCAGATGCTCCAGACCCCGATTATGGCGATAAGGATGATGGCCGAGAGTACGAAACTTGAATTAAGCTTCCCCACCCTGTTCAGGCGGGCGAAATTTCCCCTGATCTCGGTTATGCTTTCCGAAACTGACTGTCTGAACTGAAGGGCGAAACGGTTGTTCTCACGGCTTTCACCCAGACTAAGTGTAAGTATCATCCCCACGCTTATCGCAAAAAGTGCGACAGAGAAGTGGAGAAAGTTTATTTCAGCTATCGCCATAAGACCAACAGAAAGTTCAGTGCCTCCGGCCTTCAAAAGTTCAAGCAGCAGTCTTCCCACTCCGATCGTCTCTGTAACGGCGAGCGTGATCAGCGCCGTGCGGGTGTTCATTCTGCGTGAAAAAAGCCCGAATATAAATACCGCGGTTATCGGGGGTGCAATAAACGACTGGGCGCTCTGCAGAAAGAGATAGAGCTGCGAGCTGATAACTTTTACAAGAGGTACGATCAGTATTGCCGCGATCACTGCAAGTGTTGTAGCGAGCCTGCCGACAAGTACAAGCTTCCTCTCCGATGTGTTGGGGTATTTTAATTTGTAATAATCGTTCGTGAACAGTATCGCGATGCTGTTGAAAGCCCCCGAAAGTGACGACATTATCGCCGCCAGCAGACCCGCGATCACGAGGCCTTTCAGACCTATCGGAACTATATTTCCGTTGAGCAGCGCGGAATATGCACCGTCTCCCTTCGCTTCGGGGAAGAGTATCGCTGCAAAAAGTCCGGGGATAACGAGAATGAAGATCGGAAGGAGTTTGAATGAGGCCGCGAGAAGTGTGCCCTTGCGTGCATCTTCGATCGAGCGTGCGCCAAGCATCCGCTGCACCATGTACTGATCGGTACACCAGTACCAGAAAGCTATCACCGGCGCGCCGAACACTATCCCCGTCCAGGGATAATCGGGATCGGATGCCGGTTTGAACATTGTGAAAAAATCAGCGGGTAGTCTGGAGTAAAGTCCGTCAAACCCGCCAACCGCTATGAAACCAAGTACGGACAAAACAACCGCTCCTGCGATCAGAACAACACCCTGAAATGCCTGAGTGCGGATGACCGCGTGTGAACCGCCGATAACGGTGTATAATCCCGTGATAAGAACGATCAAAATTGAAGTGGCGTAAATATTTATGCCGAAAATGCTGTAGAAGATGAGCCCCGCCGCGAACAGGGAGACGAGGATCTTGGTGAGGATATAAATAACTATTGAGAAAGTAGCGAATATCTTCCGCATTCTGACATCAAAGTTCAACCCTAAAAACTCCGGGACCGTATAAACGCCCGATTTCAGGTAAAATGGCGCGAGGAACCACCCAAGGAAGATAAGGGTGAAAATGGCCATCAATTCAAACTGCCCCACTGCCAGACCTCTGAGCGAACCGGCACCCGCGAGACCGATAAAATGCTCGCTGGAGATATTGGTGGCAAAGATCGAGATGCCAATGGCGATCCATCCGGTGTTCTTCCCGGCGAGGAAATAGCCGCTGTAGCTTTCATCATTCTTGCGCGAATAATAAAAGCCGATGCTCAATACCGCAATCAGGTAAAGAACTATTACAATGGCATCAAGATATGTGAATGAATTAGGCATCTCTTTTTATTTGTTGTGCAAACTCAATGCCTGCACAAATCATGCCACTCGCAAAATTAACGGTTATGCAACTCTATTTTATCATTTATGAGAATTTGCCCACCCCGTATTATCAAATTAATAACCGTCTCTTATCGATTTAATAATTATTCACCACAAAGTCACGCTTGTCCCTTCGGGAAAGACACAAAGCAAGTGATGAGCGATGAGTCATGAGTTCTCAAACACAGATCACATTTCACATTTCACATTTTCCATGTGCCTTTGTGGTAAACTAAACTACTTCAACCCCAGTTCTTTCATCATCCGGTAATAGTTGGGCGGGGCGAGGCCCATCTTCTTGGCGGCATCGGAGTCGGAAACACTGTACATCCGCACGAAATTGAAATAGCGCTCACGGAATATTTTTTCAGCATCCTTAAGGTCCATGATGTTGTCGGGATTGAACAGGTCTTTCAGGTTGTCGTCATTGCTGCCGGTGTCGATGCTGAGACCGAGCGCCCGGGTGGCCTCGACCGGCGAGACGGTGGCGTCGGAGTGAAAGAGAACGCGCTGAACCACGTTCTTAAGTTCGCGGACATTTCCCTGCCAGTCGTACCCCGTGAATACCTTCATCGTATCCCCGGGAATGGACGGTTTTTCCTTCCCCATGTCAACGCTGATGTTGTGGAGAAAATGGTCGATGAGAAGTGGAATATCATCACCCCTCTTCTTAAGGTCGGGTACAACCACAGGCAGAACGTTCAGTCTGTAATAAAGGTCTTCCCTGAAACGGCGCTCCTTCACTTCCTGCTCGATATTGCGGTTTGTGGCGGCGATAACCCTCACATCAACCTTAACGGTCTCGGTTCTGCCGATCTTTTCTATCTCCCCTTCCTGGATCACACGGAGCAGTTTTACCTGGGCTGAAAGGGGGAGTTCGGTGATCTCGTCGAGGAATATTGTGCCGTGATTGGCTATTTCGAACAGCCCGGGCTTCTTCCTGTCGGCCCCCGTAAAAGCACCTTTTTCGTAGCCGAAAAGCTCACTTTCAACCAGTTGCTCGGGAAGGCTGCCGCAGTTTACCACTACAAAGTTTTCATACTTCCTGCCGCTTCTGTAGTGAATGTTATGCGCCACCAGTTCCTTTCCCGTGCCTGAAGATCCCTTGATCAAAATGTTGATGTTGCTCTGCGCCAGGCGTTCGATGTCGGATTTCAGGCTGAGCATCAGAGGCGACTCACCGATTATCCTCTTTTGAGTCAGTATGTCTTCAACATTCCGCTTGATCTTCTGCAGCGAGCGGCTCCGCTCCCTCTCAAGGATCGATTTCTCGTGCGCATTGAAGATGCTGAGGATAAAATCGGTCGGCTGATAGATGTAATCGTCTATATCGCCCGGGTATTTGGTACAGTACCAGAAAGCACCCGCCTTTATAAGTTTGTTGGCGAAATGGTAATCAGAGAGATTGATCGTCATTTTGGTAATAACGATGATCTGGATGGTGGAATCGATCTCTTTAATCTTGCGGATCAGATCCTCGCCCATAAGTCCGCCCGATATCTGATAGTCCATTATCACGATATCGATGGTATCTTTGTGGTCTGCCAGATAATCAAGCGCGGCCTTGCCGTTTGAGACAAAATTGACTATCTGCATCTTATCCTCGAAGGGGGCAACCGTGTTCTTCACCCTTCTTACATCAAACTCTTCATCTTCTATCAGGAGGATGCTGATGTTCTTGTCCTGGTAGATCATTTAATACTCTCCAAATCTTAATGTTTTATCGTAATAGTGAATCTGCAACCTTTTTCAGGAAGGTTTGCGGCATCGAGTTCCCAACCACACCTTTTCGTCATTTCGTAAGCGATGTAACAGCCGTAACCGGCGTTTCTGAGGCCTTGGGTCTTGGTCGTGGTACTCTCCATAAAAAGTTTTTTTATCCCCTCCTCCCCGGTTACGAGCAGTTCGGGATCGATACCGCTGCCGTTGTCGCTTATCATCAACCGGGAGCAGCCTTCTTCCTTGTCGTGTTCTGTGGATACGGTAACCACCAACCCGGGATCGCTTCCGTGATCGATACTGTTCTGGATCAGTGGCTCAAGAATTTCCCACACGACGAACTCATTTACATTAACCACAGGCAAATTCTGTTCCAACTCACATTCGATCCTGAAATCTTCACTCGTCGTTGAGGTGCGGCGAAAGATATTATCGACTATAAAAATAACAACTTCGTTCAGGTTCGTCCGGAATATCTGGTTTCTGATGGTCTGGATCGGGGGATCGTACCACTTCATATCGTAGATAACGCGGGAGACGAAATTTGAGTATTTGGTTACCCTGTATTTAATTTCATCAATATTCCCGGCTTCGAGGGTTCTGAGGTCCTCCTTGATGAAACCCATAACCTTCTCCGCCTTGTGGTGAGTGTGGTATATCCTCTTTGTGAAGGTCAGTTCATTCTCATAGTTGATCTGCTTCTTAAGGTTCTGTTCATGCTCTTCAAAGAAGAGTTTCTGGGTCTCATCCCTTTCCTTTACAGTGTAGGATGAAATGAAATACATGGCGAGCAGACCAAGGGTGATAAGCGAAAGATAGATAACCGAGGTCTCGTCATACGAGCTGATAACCTGGTTGCTGATCGAACTGAAGTCGGGTTGGATAAGCATGTATATCGCTCCCATAAACTCACCTTTTATCACGAAAGGAACAAAGATATGGAACGTCTCCTTGCCGGGGATAATGCTCTTTATCCTCTCGGTTGCCTTCAGATCGGTCTCAACAGTACGGTAGAGCTCTTCAACTTCACTGTCAGGGCCGGCCTTGCTTCCGGGGGTAACCTTTCGTACCAGAGCGCTGTAAAGGGCCGAGCCATCGTTCAGGACCGCGATGCTGTCCCCCTTCTGGAAAATCAGAACCAGTTTCTGAACGTTGTGAGTGAGCTGCTGCTGACTGTATATTATATCAAAAGCCTGGATTATCTGCCTCTCACGCTCGGGTGAGGTGCGCTCATTTGGGTTGATCGACTCGATTCCCAGCTCGAAGGCCGTGGCGGTAAGATTGGCTATCTCCTCGGCGGATTCCTTCTGATACCAGTCCTGAGTTGTCTCCAGAAACTCGCGGATCGATGACTTGTTTATGAACGAGACCAGTAGCTGGAACGAGAAAAGTATAATGAAGAGTACGGTTACATGCCGGAACTCAAAATGGTATTCTTTGATCTTGTCAACAATGTTCTTTTTCATTTCAATTCCCCCTGAAGTGCGCGTTTATCTCTTCCAGCACAGCGGCAGGAGCCATATTTTCCCTGATCGCCCTGTTCAGATACTGAACGATCAGATCAGAGACCAAGGTGTAGTTCTCAAACATCGGACGGTAGACACCGGCCTCAAAAAGCTTTTCATAAAACGAAAGTTCGGGGTGCTTGGCGACAAAGGCTGCATCGGCGTAAACGCTTCTCTTGACAGGGAGTATGTTCCCCTCCTCATAATGAAGTTTCTGTATCTCGTCTGAGAGGAGGAACTCGACAAACTTTATGGCTTCCGGTACATTAACAGACAGGTTCGATATCATCAGATTCCATCCTCCGAACACCTGAGCAGGCTTCGACCCGTTTAGGTGCGGAAGTGGTGCCGCTTTCACTTTTCCCCTGAACTCATCCCTGAAAGATGTGTTCGTTTTTCCCATGAATCCGGGCCAGCCCCTGACCGCGAATCCGTCGTTCGCGAAGAAAAACTCATAACTCTGGTTTTCCTTCATTCCGGCAACTTCAGGCGGGGAAAGGCTTTTGCGGTGTACAAGATCTGTTATAAATTCGATCGCCGCGGTGGTTTTGGCGTCATCCTTCCCCAGTCGCCCCTTCTCCACAACCACGGGATTGTGCAGGTTGGCCATCACTTCAACGAAGCTGCACATCAACCCTTCGTAGGCCTCGGCCTGGAAGACATAGAACGGTTTATTCACCCGGTTGTTTGCCGCGTCAACGGCCGATCTTAACTCCGCGAACCTCTCCCATGTGATCGATCCTGCCAGTTCCTTCTCATACTGACCGTATCCGGGCACTTTTTTTAGAAGATCGTCACGGTAGAACATCAGGGCAATATCGATATAGTGCGGAATGGCAACGAGGGAGTCTTTATAGTAACTTGTCGGAAGGAAATGGGGAATAATACTGCCGACCGTGCTGCTGTCGATCAAAGCATTCAGAGGCCTCGCCCACCGGGAAAACCTCGGTACCCAGATGATATCAACGCTGAAAACATCGATCCTGTTGCTCTTGCTCCGAAGGTAACGGGCCAGCAGTTCCTTTCTCTCGTTGGTGCTGAACTTTTCGAAAGGAAGGTCGATAGTTTCAACCCTGATCTTCCCCCTGTTTTCATCATTGAACCGGGCGATGATCTTCTTCATCACGGGGGAGATGTTGTCGGCATAGTAGATCACCTTCTCGCGCGCCGTCATGTTCTCTTCATAAGAGACGGGAGAGAATATGAAAACTATCAGCACGAACACCGTAACAAGCACCGTGCTGGCGACAAGGTAGAAGATCTTTTCGAGGTTCATTAAAAATTTCCGGAATGAATAATTGCAAATATAGATTTTTCACTTCACCATATCGGTGAAAATTTAATTCTATACTTTATTAAAGACTTATTATTTTAATAACTGAAAATTATCAAAATGATAAAAGACAGGGCCTTTTCCATCGATCCCGGCCGCTGCAATGATCGATTAATAAAAGGCACAATTATTGAATGATAATTAGTTCATTGATCAAAACAGTTTCACTTTCGGAGAACCAATGGCTACCACAGCTACCAATACCGGCAATCTTAAAGCCGGCGGGACCAACAGAAATTATACTCCCGAGTTGACGATCCTCACCTCGCTCTTCTTCATGTGGGGATTCCTGACATGTCTTAATGATATCCTGATTCCACACCTGAAAAGTGTCTTTTCGCTGAACTACACCGAATCGATGCTGGTGCAGTTCACTTTTTTTGTTGCCTACTTCCTCGTGTCGCTTCCGGCGGGTACACTCGTTGAAAAGGTCGGCTACAAGAAAGGCATCGTGATCGGTCTTCTGATCGCGGGTATTGGCACTCTCATTTTCTACCCTGCAGCAGGTATGCGCTCGTATCCTGTTTTTCTGTTCGCCTTCTTTATTCTGGCGGCGGGTATCACGATACTTCAGGTTGCGGCGAATCCGTATGTGACCATCCTCGGGAAACCTGAAACAGCCTCATCACGGCTCAACCTGACACAGGCTTTCAATTCCCTCGGTACAACGGTGGCCCCTTACTTCGGTTCACTTCTCATTCTTTCGACAGCCGTAAAGACCACCGAAGAGATGGCAAAGATGACACCGGCCGACCTCGAGCTCTACAAAGCCGCAGAAGCTGCAGCAGTTCAGCTCCCTTATCTCGGACTCGCGGCAGTTCTCCTGATCCTCTCTGCGGTTTTTGCTTTCATAAAACTTCCGCAGATCGAGGCGGAGAGTGTTGAGTCAACCGATGGAAGCAAAACCACCTACGATGATCTCCACCCCTCAGCATGGGGATACAAACACCTGACCCTCGGCGCGGTCGGTATTTTCGTTTATGTAGGTGCCGAAGTGGCCATTGGCAGCTTCCTCGTGAATTACTTCCTCACACTCGACCCCTCGATGCTCGAGGTTGACGCAGGAAAGCTTGTTTCATTCTATTGGGGCGGCGCGATGGTCGGAAGATTTGTCGGCTCGGCCATTCAGAGAATGATCAAACCGGGGACTGTGCTCGGCTTCAATGCTGTTATGGCTGCAATTCTTGTGGTTATTTCAATGCTTACTGATGGAAATGTCGCGATGTGGTCGATACTGCTCGTTGGACTTTTCAATTCTATCATGTTCCCGACCATCTTTTCGCTCGCGATCAAAGGCCTCGGCAAACACACCGGACAGGCTTCCGGCATCCTCTGCATGGCTATCGTGGGTGGCGCGCTCATTCCTGTTGTTCAGGGTGTTATCGCTGACAGTATAGGAATTCACCATGCATTTATTCTTCCAGTGATCTGCTATATCTTCATTGCCTATTACGGAATGATAGGGAGTACCCCTTCATTCGAGAAGAAAGCAGCATAAAAGAGAACAATAATGATATTAGCGCGGCTTGTAATTTTTCTGTTTCTGACAGTTCAGCTTTTTCCGCAGACAACAGGGTTCTTCTCAGTAAAAGGGAAAGAGATCGTTGACCCGGAAGGGAAACCCATACTCCTGAAAGGGATAGGGCTCGGCAACTGGCTCGTGCCCGAAGGATACATGTTCAAGTTCGACAAGATCAGCTCCCCCAGACTGATCACCGACCTTTTCAACATCCTCCTCGGTGAGGCGGAAGCCAACCGGTTCTGGCAAAAGTTCAGAGAAGATTACATCACTCGCGACGATATAAAATTCATAAAGGAACGCGGATTCAATTCGGTCCGCGTTCCTTTCAATTACCGCCTTTTTGTCGGTTCGGCTCCTGAATACCGGCTCGAGGGTCCCGGCTATGCCCTCCTGGACAGTGCCGTGAAGTGGTGCCGGGAAGTTAACCTCCCCGTGGTGCTCGACATGCACTGCGCCCCCGGCGGACAGACAGGCGACAACATCGACGACAGTTACGGTTACCCTTTTCTCTTCGAGTCAGAAGAGAATACTGCCCTGACAGTCAAGATATGGAAACATCTCGCAGAACGCTACGCGAACGAAACCATTGTGATCGGCTATGACATCCTCAACGAGCCGATAGCTCACTATTTCGACAAGGAAAAGCTGAACCCGCTGCTCGAACCCTTCTACAAAAGGGTGACAGAAGAGATAAGAAAAGTTGACAGGAACCACATCATAATACTCGGCGGTGCTCAGTGGGACAGCGATTTCTCCGTTTTCGGACCCCCGTTCGATGATAAACTGGTTTACACCTTCCATAAGTACTGGACCCCCGCAACCCGCGATGTGATCATGCACTACATCGAGTTCCGCGACAAGTACAATGCCGCGATCTGGATGGGGGAATCGGGTGAAAATACCAATGAATGGATCTCTGAATTCAGACAAACCCTTGAAAATGACAACGTTGGCTGGGCTTTCTGGCCCTATAAGAAGCTCGACAGCCCCCGCGGCATCCTTTCGGTCTCTCCCCCCGAAGGTTATGAGACTATCATAAATTTTGCCAAAAATTTTGACGTCTCCTATGGTTATATTCGCGACAGCAAACTCGATTATCCCAAAGTGAAAGAGATACTTTGGAATTATCTCGAGAATATCAAACTTAAGAATTGCACAGTAAACAGCGAATACCTGAAAGCCCTCGGACTTAAATGATCAAAAAGAAACAGCTAATCCCACTTCTCTCCCTCCTTCTTTTTTCAACAATTTTCGCGCAGGACCCCAACACGGTCCTCGCCGAGGCCGGCCGGGCCAAAATTACCGCACGCGATTTTAAGTCCAGGTTCGAACTCTCCCCCTTCGTCTCCAAAAGGGCGGGCACCAATACCGATTCCCTCAAGGCTGACTTCCTCTACTCGATGGTCACGGAAAAACTGTGGTACCTCGAGGGGCTCGACCGCGGGCTCGACCGGAATGAAGAGTTCAGATTCTATTTTAACCCCGTGGAGGATATTTTCCTCCGTGATGCCCTCTTTAAAAAAGAAGTACAGGCTAAGATACTACTCTCAGCACAAGATGTTACGAACACTATCTTCAAAGCCGGCAGAACACTTAAAACAACATCCCTTGTCTCTCAGGATTCGGCGGCTATCAATGATCTTGTAGGTTCACTGAAAGCATCCGCCACGGCAAAACTTGATTCCCTTCTTAAACTTCCGCGTTTCGCGGGCATTAAAGGGAGTCCGGTGGATATCAACCTCGGTACACTGATGGATGAGGAAGTGGAAGACCACCTTTTCAAACTTAATCCGGGTGAGGTTTCCATTCCGGTCAGGAGTGAAATAGGCTGGGTGATTTTCCGGATCGACAACATTGTAACCACCGCCTTCGACCTCACCGACAAGAAACAGACCGATCAGGCGAAGCAGACCGTGAAGGACCGCAGGGCAATGCACGCCACACGTGCTTTCCTCAAACAGCTCGCTGGCGGCAGAACGATCAATATCGACGAAACCGCTTTCAAAGCAGCGGCAGCAAAAATTTATGAGGCGATCTCAAATGCACCGTTTCCTCCTGCGGGAACGGGTGACTCCGCGGTCGTGCTGAACGATTCTGACTGGCGAAGGATCCGCACAGGGTTGGGCGAACCGGTACTTCAACAGAAGCTCTTTTTTATCGATAATGAAACGGTAACCGTTTGGGACTTCCTCGCGAACCTTACGTTCGAGGAGCACCGGTTCACCTCTCGCGACCGTGCCGCGGTATACCAAAAGTTGAGCAGACTGGCGAAGGACTTCGTGCAGCAGCAGATACTAACATTTGAAGCAAAACGGCAGGCCCTTCAGAGTTCACCGGAAGTTATCCGTGACCTCGAAGAGTGGAAACAGAATATGATGGCTCAGATGCTGAAAGTTTCGTTCCTCGACTCTGTTCGCGTGAGCGAGAAGGATATTGAAAACTACTACCGCGATGAGGTCCTCAAGGACAAGGACTTCCTCCTCGTTAACCTCCTCCTTCTCACCGTTAGTGATCTCGGGATAATGGAAAAAGTGATCAATGAAACTTCCGCGGGAAAAACGTTCGAGTCTGTTATCAAAGAGTACGGCAAGACCGATACTCTCGTTAATGCCAATGGAGAGACAGGACTCAAGCCCGCAGTTTTCCTCGGTGACATCGGCATTATCGCCTCAAAATTAAACCCCGGCGAGCTCTACGGACCGATCAAAAGGGGCGACGGCTACTCCCTTCTGATGGTAAAGGAAAAGCGTGAGATGAACGACTCGCTGAAAAAGGAATTCGAAAACTCCAAATCCCTCCTGGCCAACTACCTCTTCCAGAAGAGACTCAACACCTTCATGGCGAAAAAGACACTCGACCTGACTGCCAAGTTCAACGCGAAAGTCTATGAAAACCGACTAAAGGATGTAAAAACCACGGAAATAATGATGTTCGTCCACCGCCTCATGGGCTTCGGAGGACGCGTCTCAGGCACCCCCCTCCTCGACAACTGGACCGACCATGTCGACATGGAGCAGTTCAAAAAGGTGTTGTTGCCCTGATAAAAATTTAAACTAAACCTCTTACCGAAAAACTTTAAAGTATTTTTATTATTTTGTCATAGTATTATTGCGCAAGTTTTATTACCCGCATTTTTAATCCAACGATAACAACGGAGTCTTGATATGCCCCGTAAAATTTTTGTTAACCTTCCGGTAAAAGACCTTCAGAGATCGATCGATTTCTTCACCGCGCTCGGTTTTACCTTCAATCAGCAGTTTACCGATGAAAAAGCGACCTGTATGGTGATCAGCGACGACATTTACGCCATGCTCCTGACCGAGGAGCGGTTCCTAAATTTCACCAATAAGAAGATCGCGGACGCTTTCACCTCAACTGAAGTGCTGCTATCCCTCACATGCGAAAGCAGGGAAGAAGTGGATGAACTGGTTTCAAAAGCATTATCGGCCGGCGGCTCGGCACCGAACCCGAAACAGGAGTACGATTTCATGTACGCCCACGGCTTCCAGGACCTGGATGGCCACATATGGGAGGTTTTC